>JAZNXY010000001.1:0-1627 GCA_045594105.1 Acutalibacteraceae bacterium
CCTGAATGAGCAATCGGTCACCGATGCCCATTTTTCTGTTCAAGAGAAGCATCAACCCCGACATAATGGTAATGATACCAAGACCGCCGATCTGGATCAAAAGCAATATGACGGTCTGCCCGAACACGCTCCACGCGGACACAGTGGTAAGTGTAACGAGTCCTGTTACGCAGGTGGAGGTTGTTGCTGTAAAGAGCGCATCAAGATACGGCACGGCTTCGCCGTCGGCGGAGCTGATTGGTAATGCTAAAAGTCCGCTTCCCACGAGAATGGTCACGAGGAAGCTGAGCAATATGATCTGCGTGGTTGAGAGTGTAAATTTCTTTTTCCTAACCATAAAAATTTCCTCTAAAAAGCATAAAGAACCAACATCCTCTGCAGTCAGCTGGTTCCTTTATTATGTCTTGCGGCTATTTTATCACATTATATCGTTTTTGTCAATGCATCGGCATAGAGCATCGTTTAAAGTGCTCTCAGTGACAGTTATGTCCGCAACCGTGGTCGCCGCAGGTGTGACCCTCGCCGTGATGGCCGTGGTGGTCGCACTTTACGTTGGGATCAAATCCAAGCGTGCCGCCGAGCAGTGCTTCGACTGCCTTGTCCGCATCACCGCTTACTCCGCCGTAAAGCTTGATACCTGCCTCAGCAAGCGCCATCTGTGCTCCGCCGCCGATGCCGCCGCAAATGAGAGCATCCACGCCGAGCGAGGCAAGAAGTCCCGCAAGAGCTCCGTGACCGCTGCCGTTGGTATCAATCACTTGGCTATCGGTTATTTTTCCATCCTCTGCAGTGTAAATCTTAAATTGTTCAGTGTGACCGAAGTGTCCGAAGATCTGTCCGTTTTTGTAAGTTATTGCAATTTTCATTGTGCTGTCTCCTTTGGGTTTTCTATTGTTAAAGATTTAAGTGCCCTCTTAAATTGAACGGTGAAAAGGATAGCGGTAAAGGTTACGGCTATCACGTCGGCAACCGGCTCTGCCGTGTAAACTCCCATTGTTTTGTCTGTTATCAGCTGCGGCATGATATAGATCAGCGGCAAGAGTAAGACAAACTTGCGAACGATGGCAACGATAATAGAACACGGTGCGTTGCCGATGGATACAAAGGTCATCTGGCAGGCGATCTGAATACCGAAGATGCACATAACTCCACAATAAATGCGAAGTGCTGTTGCAGTGAATTCAATAAGTGCTGTATCGGGTGTGAATATCCCTGCAAACATTTGTGGGAACAACATAATGGCGCCCCAAATGATAAAGGAGTACGTAAGGCAGGATATAAGCAACAGCCTATATGTTTTCTTTACACGCCCCACGTTTTTAGCGCCGAAGTTATAACTCAAAATTGGCTGTGCGCCTTGTGCAATACCTTGCATTGGTAACATTGCAAACTGCATCACGCTTGTAAGGATAGTCATAGCACCCACGGCAATATCTCCACCGTATTTAAGAAGCGAAGAATTAAAGCAAACCGAAATCACGCTTTCGCTGCTTTGCATAATAAAGGTTGCCGTTCCCAGTGCGATACAAGGAAAAACGAGTTTTGCATCAATGCGGAGATTATGCTTTTTGAGTTTAAGATAGGTTTTCTTTCCGCAAAGGAATAAAAGCACCCAAACGCAAGAAAT
>JAZNXY010000002.1:0-1795 GCA_045594105.1 Acutalibacteraceae bacterium
TTCACCTATGAAAAAATGTCTAAGGCATCTGTTGCGGCGGCGGTATGGGATGATAATTTTGAAACACTGGATCATCATACGGTCGGCGCATACGTGGTTGCCAAAGGCACTCCCGCACGTGAGCTGGTGATGTATAGTGAAGAAAAAGCGGATGAAGGCAGGGCGACCCAATCTGCCCATATGATTTTCTACCCCTATCTTACCGAACAGAACAATACCCACTACGTGGATATGAACCTCGGTAATAACGGTCTTTTGGCGGTTACTCCTGCACAGGGCATCAAGTTGTCCAAGACCATTGACGTGTACGAAAGCGGTACGTCTACCGATTTTGCGTTCCGTGTCACCGTGCACAACGCAAACGGCACGCCCTATACGGGTTCTGCCGACAGCTACGTGACCGCACTGGATGTAACCCCGAGCGGCACCCCCACGGCGGTTACCTTCTCCGCACAGGGCACCCACGTGTTTGATCTTGCGGCGAACGAAACCCTGTGGTTAGCAGGCTTGCCGACAGGTGCTACCTATACTGTTGAAGAAGTTTCCGCTAACAGCGATTACAAGGTGAAATCGGTACACGTGAACGGGCAGGCGACCGGCAATATTGCCACAGGCACCGTTGCCGCCTACTATATTGACGATGTAGATTTTGTTAACACCGTTATCGGTGAAGGGCATCTGGTTATCACCAAACAGGTGGTGGATGCAAACGGCAACAACGTGGATATTGCGGATAGCGTTACGTTTACCGCAGAGGTAACCCTGACCAATGCGGCAGGCGCACCCGTTTCGGGTACGTTTGACAGCAGTAGCGGCAGCTTAACCGTTCCTGCAAACGGTAAATTTACCGTTACCCTTAAAGAAGGCGAGTCCTTCATTGTCAGAAACATTCCCGAAGAGACCCGTTATACCGTTGTAGAAACCAATATCCCGAACGGATTCTCGCTTAACGCAGCAAAGAGTGTTCTCAGCGGCGTGGTAGATGCATCCGCTAACGACCAGGCGTTAATTGTGAATACCTACGTTCCCACCGATGCCAACGGCGCAGGCGTGGTTGTAAAGGTGACAAAACGCATCACCGGCAACCGTACCGATTGGGTCGCAGGCGAAAGCTATACGTTCCGTCTGGAACGCTTGGTCAATGACGCCGCTGTACTCGGCACTGCGACCATTGCGGCAGGCGACACCGCCAAAGAGCATCTCTTCTCGCTGGCAAACGAGGTGTACGAAACGGCAGGCACCTACTATTATCGCTTAACCGAGCTTGTCGGCACGCAGGGCGGTATCACCTACGATACTGCAGAACGCAGATTCTCGGTTGAGGTTGCGGATGCCGATATGAACGGCACCCTTGAAATTGTCGCTGTAAACAACGAGATGAACACCGTTGTCAGCGGTGGTTGGTTGGTAACGGCTGACTTTAACAACGTATACGCACCGACGGGCTCTGCTATGGCTACCGTCAACATCCAAAAAGCGATGAACGGCAACCATTCGCTCTCCGGCTATCGGTTTGCATTGTATGACACCAATCCTGCGACCGACATGGATGCAAACGCATTGCTCACCTCCGTCCCGACCGATGCGGTAGGTGCCACCACCATGCGCCTGACCTATTCTGCGGCGGACGCAGGGAAGACCTACACCTATTATTTGGCAGAGGTAGGACGCGGTGAACTCATCAACAACATTGAGTATGACGATAGGGTATATGAAGTAAAGGTCACCGTGACCGATAATCTGGACGGCACCTTATCTGCACAGACGGTTATTACCATCCTGCCTGCAGGCACTA
>JAZNXY010000003.1:0-4324 GCA_045594105.1 Acutalibacteraceae bacterium
ATCGACGTCCTCGCACAACCAACAGCAAAAACCGCATAAAAAGTAATAACCGGAAGGTTTTTACACCTTCCGGTTACATACCACCCACCAATTCTCCGTTAAGAACATCACGGAAAATGCACGGGGTGATTTTTTATGTGCTTTCTTCTTCGTTCACTTGCACTGCATCCGCAATCCCTGCCGGTTCGTGCCAATCCTGCATACCACCCTGCACGGTAATCTCCTCTTTCGCAACATAATCAAGGTTGTCATACCACGCATCTATATTGTTGTGATTGGTACGCTTCTCCTGCTCCACAAAAGGATATTCCTCCAGCTGTGCCGCCCGTGTTTGCCACAGACGTGCTTCCTCTATCCCTTCGGGCGTTTGAGTGGCCTCAGCAATATCCCCCAATTCACCACAAATCTTCAACAAATCTCTGTGGGTTGCGCTACCCCTGTTATATGCAAAGTTTTCCTCGGCAAGCAGTGCGGCTTTTTTATACCACTCAAAAGCATCATGCAAGTTGTGCTCACCGCCCAATGCTCTGGCTATATAACCAAGGTTGGCATATACGTTTATCAATTTGCGGCGGGTATCGTAACACGGGTTTTCCTCGTAGTTTTTCTCTGCAAATGTACATGCCTGCTCGTACAACAGCCGGGCTTGCTGCAGTCCCTCTGCCGTGCCCGAAGCTTTCATTGCGCTGGCAAGTCCTTCGCAAGCGTTTTCCAAATCGTAAGAGCTCTCATAATGCGGCTTCTCCTCATAATTTTGCGTTGCGAGCTTTACCGCTTCTGTGCACCACTGGATGGCGTTTTGCACACCTGCATCCATATTTCTCTCTTGTGCAATCTGTGCAAGATTGATGTACGCCCTCGCCAAGCGGCGACGGCTCTCGTTGCACGGCTTCTCTGCATGGCTTTGCTTCGCCCGCTCTAAGATATCTTTGTACCATACCACTGCCTCTTGCAATCCTTGTGTCATACCCTGCTTTCTTGCGATATGCCCTAAGTCATTATGAAGGAGTTCCACCTTATCATGCATTTTTTCGCTTGGGCTTTGTTCATACTGCTGTTTAACCGCCGTGTTTCCTTCGCCATACAACACTTTTGTACCGGTCGGGAGATCCTGCGCCGCCTTCAATTCCGCCAGCTGAAGCTGTAAAGCAAGCGCTTGCGTTTTTTCTTCTTGTTTTGCATAACAATCGATAATCATCTGCAGGACTTCTATATCCCTTCTTCGCACGATGATATCCGTTATTTCTTTGCCCAGTCTTGCAGGGTTGTTTTCGGAAAAATACGCATTGACCGCCGCCTGTCCGCCCTCACACAACGCCTCTGCAATAAAGGCGGCGGCGATATTCCTGTCCGCTTCATACATATGCTCCAAATATGCCACTGCCTTCTGTTCGTAATCTTTGGGCATATACAGCAGCAAATGCGTAAAGGCGTGTCGGTGCAGGTAGCTGTCCCTTCTCAAAACGTACTTGGTGGTACAATAGTTCATAACAAATTCCGCCAGCTTCTGCGTGCCTGTGGCGGCTGAAACTTTATATGCGCCGCTTTTCTCTGACAGCAAAAAATCGCGAAAGCTTTTTAATGGCAAAGAAACTATGGTCTCTCCAATTTAGCACTGGGCGAAATCAGCTTGTCGGGGTTGTTAAAAGCCGCCAAAATAGCTTGCATCTTTTCCTGCAGCCACTCCCGGTTTACCGTGCCTTCTCTTGTCCAGCACATATCCATATCCAGATAACTGCCTGCATTGCCCAGCCGCATCTCCACACCGTCAAGGCGTAAAAAAATCAGCTTTCTGTCCTTGTGATCATAGGCAAACTGTCTCTCGTCACGGCAAAATCGTTTATTAACGGTTTTTGCGGTGTAAAAAGCCAGCACAAAGTCACTGGCTTTTATCGCATCGTAGATAACATCGACAAAATCCGCACCGGCAGGAATGCCGCTTTCAAACGGCTCTTCCGTATCATTTTCATACTTTCGGGTAATATCTCTTTTTTTCTCTTCGGGAATGCCGTTTTCGTACCGTTTCTGGCACGCTTCATATCCGGCTCGACCAAATCGGTCATCCTTCCACGGCATATGTCCGGCTTCTGTGAGCGCATCAAATACCGCATCCACCAAAGCGGTGTAATCGCCATGTCCGTAGCTGATAAAAACCTTTTTTGCGTCCTTCATGCCCGAAAACCCTTTCTTTCATATTACTTTTACTATACTAAAAAGTGCGGGTGTTGTCAATAAACCACGAAAAAGCAAAAAGGAGCTGTGCTTTGCACAGCTCCTTTGAGATCGGCGTAGAGACAATCTCGGTTTTTTATTTATTTTGATTAAAGGTAGAGGTAAAGGGAGCGGCATACAGAGCAACCGCCTGCTCACCCATCATCACCGTCACGTACGCACGTGCGGTAATCGGCATATCCGCACCGCCCGTCACCTTATCCACACCGGTGATGCACACACTCATATCCAAGCCCGTATCCCACAGGTCGTAATAAATGCCCGCATTCTTGATACTCATCTTTTTCACAAGCGAGTTAGTCTCGGCAAGTGCTATGTCCAGCGTGTTATCGCCGATCACCGACGTCAGACCGATCAGCATGCCGTAATCGGTGACCGCATACCTCGCACCGTTCAGCGTTACATACATATCGCCTGCCTCGGTGGTGAAGGAGAGGCGGCTGACAAACCGCACACCTGCCAATTCTTCGTTGACCGATGTACCGATATTGCCGATATTGGGCTTTTGCGTGGTCGGCTTTGTAAACTCCGCCGATACAGTGCCCTCGGCAGCGGCGGTGAAGGTATATTTAGTGCCGTCCCCGGTTTCACGGAAACCGATACGGGTCGGTGCCACCTTTTTGCCGTTGGCATCGGTCACATACAAGCTGCCTGCCTGCAATTCATACCCCGCATTGGGTTTCACATCAAGGGTATAGGCAAACTCGCCTTCGTTGGCAGTTTCTTCCACCGTATAGCCAACACTGCCGCCACGGAACGCCAAATCGTACGCATTTTCCGCTTCGTTGGTAATCATATCCGTTGCCTTGCCGTTTTTATCCGGCTTGGTAAGCGAGATTTTACCAATATCGTGTTTTACGGTGGATACCGCATACGCCAGTGCACCTGCCGTCGTGTACGGCACTTCTGTTTCTTCGTAGTACACCGCTTCCGTTTGTCCCTGCGGATAAATCCATACTTCACATTGGTATCTACCACACGAACCTTTACGATACAGTCCTGCGGCAGCTTTTCTACATCTTCGGTGGCAGGGTCGTCAAAAGAAATGGCCAAGTGGTTATACATATCATTCGTGGCATCACCGCCGTTTTGGGTGACAATCGCATCACCGCCTGCCACGGTCAGACCCTTTCTACCAATAGCAACAAACGCCTGTGTTTTTTGCAGCTTATAATATCCTGCCGTATATTTGCCCGCTACCTGCTGACGGAAGCCGAGTATGACAAGACCTTTGTCGGTGTCTTCCAGACGTGCTCTGAAGGTGGTTTTAAAATCCTTGCCGACAATTTCTTTTCCTAACGAGTTGATCGGTACAAACGAGTCGATTTTACGGAACAGCTGACTGCCGCCCGATGCCGACACCGAACGCTGCAAATATTCGTCGGTAAGCAACAGCCAACGGGTGTTGCCGTCGCTGTCACCGTTAGTAAACAGGTCACGCGTTTTGTACACCGCGCCTTCGCGGTCATAGTAAAGATGGAACTTGCTTTCAATAGCTTCCACAATGCCCGTTTCGGTTTCGGGGAAGGTGTAATAGGTTCTGCCGTTCACCGTATATTTGCCGCCGCTGTAAGGGGACAAGCCCGCAGGGGTAAAGGTAAACTCTTTTTCTTCTACCGCACCCTCTGTCGATGCGTCTAATACAGGGATGCTGTCATCCCACGGCAAATCGAGCGAGAAGGTGTACTGGTTGGTCATTTTATAATACTGGTCGCGTGAAGGGGAATAGTATTCCACTTCCACGTCCTTGCCGTCATTGGAGAAGTAGAAGTGTGCCACCAAGCCGGCACCGCCAATGATGGGCTGGTCCACTTCCTGCGGGTCTACCAATACGTGGGTAATGATGTTGCCGTAAAAGAGGATGTTTTCGGAGGGCACTTCATCCGCTTGGGGCGGACGGACGTTTCCCTCGATGCTATGAATGATAATAGGTGCATTTTCCAAAACCAAGCGCAAAACGGTCGGCTTAAACGGATGATTACACGCCTGTGCCGCTTTGCCTAACAAGTCGGTGCGTGCAGACGGACGGAAGGAAGGTGATTTCACGGGGGGTGCCGTTGATTTTAACCTCACCGGTTTCCCAGCCCGCCTG
>JAZNXY010000004.1:0-1662 GCA_045594105.1 Acutalibacteraceae bacterium
CACTGACAAGCGGTGTGGATGCCAAGACACTCTCGAAAATACTCGGACACACCAATGCCAGTTTCACGCTGGACACCTATACGCATGTGACCACCGATATGCAAAAACGCGCCTCAAATATCGTAGGCGGGTTTATGGAAAATTTATTGATAAAGGAGTGATAAAATGGCAAAACGCAGACAAAACGGTAAAGGCACTTTACGACAACGCAAGGATGGACGTTGGGAGGGGCGAGTTGTTATAGGCTACGATGAAAAAGGACTGCCCAAGACCAAAAGTGTCCTTGCGCATACTAAAGCAGAGTGTGCTGAGAAATTGGCAAAACTGATTGAAGAATGCGGTCCGCCCGCCAGACGGTGCAAACCGGATATGTCCTTCGGCGATTGGATGGATTTCTGGTATCAGAACTACTCCAAACCGGCTATCCGACCGCTGACACAAGCAAATTATGAAAATCGCATCTACGACCATATAATTCCCAACATCGGCAAGATACCGCTGAATAAACTGACACAGAATGACCTGCAGCAGTTTTATGCACGGATGAAACAAACGGGTCGAAAACAGTATGTTGAGAAATATGGTCCAGGGTTATCAGACCGTATGGTACGTGCCTGTCACGCAAGTTGCAGAATGGCGCTTGAAAAAGCGGTGGCCGAAGGACTGATACGGGTCAATCCTGCAATCGGGTGTAAATTACCGCCTAAGAAAGCGAGGGAAATGCAGGTACTCTCAAAGGAAGAATTGCAGCGGTTCCTGATGCAGGCCAAAGTAGACGGATATTATGAACTGTTTCTGCTGGAACTCGGCACGGGAATGCGCCGAGGTGAGATCATGGGATTACAGTGGGATGACCTCAACTTCCGCACGGGAGAATTGCACATCGTCCGTCAGGCGTGTGCGGTGAACGGCAAAATTGAGATATCTACACCCAAGACTAAAAGTTCCATCCGCACAGTAGTATTACCGCCGTCGCTGGTAGAGGTGCTCAAAGAATATAAGGAAACGGTGAATTCAAAGTGGATGTTCCCGTCACCGCAAAATCCCGACGTGCCGAGATATCCTACGTCGGTCAGCGATATCCTATCAACTCTTCTAAAGCGAGCGGGATGCAAGCACGTGCGCTTTCACGATCTGCGTCATACCTTCGCTACAATGGCACTTGAAAACGGCATGGATGTGAAAACACTGTCGGCGATGATAGGCCATGTTTCCGCCGCAACAACGCTTGATATCTACAGCCACATGACCGACACGATGCAGATGCAGGCGGCGGTGAATATCGACCGCAAAATCGGCAAAACAGACGCGCAGTTTCCCGAGGTAAAGGAAACACCTGCGCCGGAGATGAAATCGCCTGTGTCGCCCAAATTTGAGCCGATAGAGCGAAAGATCCGCAAGTCAGGAACGGGATGCGTGTATCAGGTCAATGATAACCTGTGGGAAGGCAGCTTCTTTCCGCGGCTTCCTAACTGCTCCCGCAAAAAGTTTAATATCTATGCGAGAACCCGAGAAGAATGCGAGGAACTTCTTGCAAAGATGATTGCGGAAAAGAAAGCCGAGATTGCTGCTGAAAAAGAACGGCTCAAAGCCAAGAAAGCTGAACAAGAGGCTTGACAAAACGGCACGGAGAAATCCGTGCCGTTTGAACTTGTTATGTTA
>JAZNXY010000005.1:0-32870 GCA_045594105.1 Acutalibacteraceae bacterium
AACAACGTATCCCGTTATGACGGTGTGAAATACGGCTATCGTTCCAAGAATTACACCAATATTGATGAGCTGTATACCAACAGCCGTACCGAAAGCTTTGGTGATGTCTTAAAAACCACCATTCTGTTCGGCTCTGACGTGCTGTCCACCGACAACTACGAAAAAATGTACGATAAAGCGTTGCGTGTACGACGTGTGATGGTGGAAAGCTTTGCAAAATGGTTTGCGGATGCGGACTGCGTGTTAATGCCCGCTGTCTCTTGTCAGAAATATACCGACTTGGGTGTTAACGCCGCTTTTGAGGAAAACCTCTTTACCGCACCTGCGTCTATCACGGGCCTGCCTGCTGTGGTTGTGGGCGGTGTGCAGCTGGTCGGCGCAGCGTTCTCGGACAATGCGCTGCTTGCATTGGCAGCAACATACGAGGAGGCGAGCAAGTAATGAGCAATTACGAAGTTGTTATCGGCTTGGAAGTACACGTAGAAATGGCGACCAAGTCTAAGATTTTCTGTGCCTGCTCTGCGGAGTTTGGCGGTGAGCAGAATGATCATGTGTGTCCCGCTTGCTGCGGTATGCCGGGTATGCTGCCTATCGTGAACAAAAATGTTGTCAACCTCGGTATGACCGCAGGTATGATGCTGAACTGTCACATCAACCGTGTGACCACCTTTGACAAGAAAAACTACTATTACCCCGACCTGCCGGGCTCGTATCAGACCACCCAGTTGTTTGCACCTATCTGTGTAAACGGTACGGTGACCATTGAAACCAAGGACGGCAAGAAGGATATCCGCATTAAACAGATTCACATGGAAGAGGATGCGGGTAAGCTGGTACACGACGATTGGACCGATACCTCTCTGGTAGACTTTAACCGTACCAGCGTACCGCTGGTGGAAATTGTCAGCCAGCCCGATCTGTCCAGTGCCGAAGAGGTAGTGGCATATCTTGAACGTCTGCGTTCGCTTCTCCGCTTTGCGAAGGTGTCCGACTGCCGTATGGAGCAGGGCTCTATGCGTTGTGACGTGAACCTGTCGGTACGTCCTGCAGGCAGCGACAAGCTCGGTGTGCGTACCGAGATGAAGAATATGAACTCCCTGTCCGCCATTGTGCGTGCTATCGAATACGAAACGGCACGGCATATCGATGCTCTTGAAAACGGCACCGAGGAGCTGGTACAGGAAACACGTCGTTGGGACGACCTGAAGGGCAAATCCTATGCGATGCGTAACAAGGAAACCGCAGGCGATTACCGCTATTTCCCCGACCCCAACATTATGCCTATCGTGATTGACGATGCGTGGTATGACAGCGTGAAAGCCACCCTGCCCGAGTTCCCCGAGGTGAAGAAGGCAAGATATATTGAGGAATTGGGTCTTGGCGAATACGATGCCGATCAGTTGACTGCTTCCCGTGCCCTGTGCGACTGCTTTGAAGCGGCGTACGCAGAATGCGGTCTGGCAAAGGAAGCGGCAAACTGGATCATTTCGGATTGTATGAAGGTGTTGAACCGCAATCAGATGACCGCCGATATGCTGTCCATTAACGGTACGGCACTTGGCAAACTGATTAAACTGGTTGCCGATGGCAAAGTAGGCGGTGCAAATGCGAAAAAGATTCTTGCTGTGATGTTCGACGAGGACATCGATCCCGCCGTATATGCGGAAGAAAACGGCTTTGTCATTTCCAACAACACCGATGAAATCGAAGCGGTTATCAAAGCGGTTGTAGATGCCGACCCGAAATCTGTTGCTGACTATAAGAGCGGTAAGGAAAAGGCATTGATGGCGCTGTTTGGCAAATGTATGAAACAGTTAAAAGGCAACTGCGATCCGCAGGTGCTGCGTGAGCTGCTGCTGAAAGCGATTGGATAAATAGAAAACAGACCTTTTCAGAAGGAAAAGGTCTGTTTTTTTGTTTACGCATCAATCTAATCCTACGAAAAATTCATCATAGGTGCAATCGTATATCTTACGTAGTGCGACAAGTACAGAAGCGCGAATATTGAGTTCGCCTGCTTCATATTTGGCATAGGTACTTCTGCCGATATCACAACCGCGTCGCTGTAGTTCGGCACACAGTTTTTCTTGTGATATATCTGCCGCATCCCGTAATCGCCGTAAATTATCACCCATATTCAAATCACGTCGTATTTTTTGTTCCATATACATACCCCTTAAACAGTATTGACCAGTATTGGTTGCAACTGTTTACATTGTATGGTACAATCTTCTTGAAAATTGTCCGCTATACTGGTCAATTTTGAAGGAGAGTATGCAACGTGGTATGTACGTTTTTTGGACACAGAGATGCATCGCCTGAAATAGCAAGCAGGTTGAGGACGGTTGTTTTGGACTTAATACAACATAAAAACGTAAATATGTTTTATGTTGGGAATCAAGGTCGCTTTGACACGATGGTACGACGTATATTAAAAGAGGCGAAGATGCAATATCCGCATATTCAGTATGCTATTATATTAGCATATATGCCTAACGAGAAAGAGAAGAACGAAGATTTTTCGGATACGATATATCCCGAAGGATTGGAAACGGTGCCAAGGCAGGTTGCAATAGTTGCTCGTAATCGTTGGATGGTGGAAAAGGCGGATTATGTAGTTTCGTATGTCACGACTACTGTCGGTGGGGCTGCACATTTTACAGATTTGGCAGAGAAAAAAGGGAAAGAGATCATACGGTTGCAGATATAGTCTTTTGGGACAATAACAAGACGGGTGGGTCTCTGTGCTCGCCCGAAATGGGTTTTCGATATATAATAATCGTACAAATTTTTCTTGTAATTTTTACCACAATAGTATACAATAAAAGAAAAAGGGGAAAAACTGTATGCCTACCGTAACCAGCTTCAAACTGCAATCCAAAAGAAAAAATCTGTTTTTGCGTCTTTCCAAAGGACATTTTGCGACAAGCCACAGCCATATCAATTATTTTATTGACGTGACCACCCAGAAAACCCGTTTGTCCGAGGCAAAAGCAGTGGCGGAAGAATTGGTTTCCTATTATCAGGCGACCACCGTTGTGGATACAATTCTGTGCCTTGACGGTACCGAGGTCATTGGCACGTGTCTTGCCGACGAGTTGACCGAAGGCGGCTTTGTTAACCTGAATGCCCACCGCACCATTTACGTCGTTACCCCTGAACATACTACGGGCAGCCAGCTGTTGTTCCGTGATAACTTAGTGCCGATGATTGCAGGGAAGCACGTGCTCATTTTGGCGGCATCGGTTACCACCGGCTACACTGCACAGGCGGCGATTGAAGCAATTAACTACTACGGCGGTTACGTGTCGGGTGTTGCGGCTATCTTCGCATCGGTTAAAGAGGTTGGCGGGTATCCCGTACACGCCACCTTTGAGCTGTCCGACCTGCCCGACTATGCGTCGCACCCCTCCTCGGAATGTCCGCTTTGCAAAGCCAAGGTGCCGGTGGATGCGTTGGTTAACAGCTACGGCTATTCGAAATTGTAATACGATTGAAAACACCCGAGAACAATGTTCTCGGGTGTTTTTTATTGTGCCACAGCTTTATGTAACGAAGCATACATACCGTTTGCCGCAAGCAACGAGTCGTGGTTGCCCTGCTCAACAATTCTGCCTTCTGCGACCACGGCGATGTCATCCGCACCACGAATGGTGGTCAATCTATGTGCCACCACTAAGGTGGTACGCCCGACGCACAGGTCATCCAGTGCATTTTGGATAAGAATTTCGGTGGCGTTATCCAGTGCCGAGGTAGCTTCATCCAAAATCAGAATCGGTGGGTTTTTGAGGAATACACGGGCAATACAAAGGCGCTGTTTCTGTCCGCCCGACAACCGCACGCCACGTTCACCTATCACCGTGTCGTACCCGTCGGGAAGGGTCATAATATACTCGTGCAGGTTGGCGCGTTTGGCGGCATCGACAACCTCTTGCTCGGTGGCATCGGGTCTGCCGTACAGAATGTTGTCACGCAGCGATGCATTAAAGAGGTATACGTCCTGTTGGACAATACCGATATTGCGCCGTAAATCCTCCATACGGATTTTTTGGACAGGGATACCGTCTACCGTGATTTCTCCGCTTTTGAGATTGTAAAAATGGGGAATAAGGTGGCAAATGGTAGTTTTGCCGCCGCCCGAAGGACCGACAAGGGCGAAGGTGGTGCCTGCAGGAATAGAGAGGGAGACGTCGTTTAACACAGCATCCTCGTCTCCGTACCCGAAATGTACGTTTTGAAACCGAATATCGCCTTTTAAGCGGTCAACAGCCACGGCGTCGGGTGCATCCGCTTCCGGTGCGGTGTCCAAAATCTCAATAAACCGTTCAAAGCCCGACACGCCGTTCTGGAACTGTTCCATAAAACGAATGAGGGTGTTGACAGGGCCTAAAAACATACTGATAGATACGACAAAGGCAGAATAATCCGCAAAGGTAATGCTGCCGTTGTACAGAAACAGGCCGCCCGCAATCAGAATGACGACGTTAAAGACATCGGTGATAAAGGTGGTAGAGGAATGGAACACGCCCATGGCGTGATAAGCGTCCCTGCGTGCCGCCTGGAAGGCGGTATTGCCCTCCTCAAACTTTTCAATTTCCTTGTCGCTGTTAACAAACGCCTTGGTTACACGGATACCCGAAATACTGCTTTCTACCGCCGCATTGATTTGTGCGGTGGACTCCCGGCTTTCCTTAAATGCTTTACGCATTTTACTGCGTGTCAAAAAGGATACCACGGCCAGAAACGGCACACACGCAAACACAATAAGGGCTAAACCCCAATGTATGTAGGTAAGGTATGCGAAGGAAATGATTACCGAAAGGGAAGAAATAATGATGTTTTCGGGACCGTGGTGTGCCAGCTCACTGACATCAAACAGGTCGCTGGTAAGGCGGGACATAATTTTACCCGTTTCGTGGTTATCGTAGAAGGAAAACGGCAGTTTTTCCAGGTGCTTAAACAGGTCACTGCGCATCTGTGCCTGCATACGAATGCCCATCATATGTCCTTCGTATTGGATAAAGTAGTTGAGCCACATACGGAATAGGTATAAAAGCAGTAATATGCCGCCGTATATCAGCACCATATTGTATTTGCGGTTAGGGATCAAGTCACCGAGCATTTCTCGGGTAACAATGGGGTAAACCGTACCGCAAAGAGCCACTAACAAAGATGCCAACATATCAAAAAACAGCAATTTTTTGTGCGGCTTGTAGTATTCTAAAAATCGTTTTAACATTTTCATCACCATTACTATCATACGGGATTTTTATCTGTTTGGCAATAAAAAAATGCGGTATACAAGGGGTGTATACCACATTTTTTTACATATTTGCAATTAAGCTGTCCACATACTGCTTTGCGGCACGGGCGGAACGGCCGCCTCTGCCGAGTGCAAAGCGTTCAGCACCGAGTGCCAATTCTTCTTTAGACAGGTTAACCCCTTTTGCCGCCGCCAAATGCTCTACAATATCAAGGTAGGTGGCTTTGTCGGGGCGCTGGAAGGTCAGCTGAATACCAAACCGTTCGGAAAGAGACAGCATTTCCTGCATCGTATCGTTTATATGCACGTCGTCACCTTCACGGTCGGAAAAGCTCTCTCGCATCAAGTGACGGCGGTTGCTGGTCGCATAAATCACCACGTTAGAGGATTTTGCGGACACAGACCCTTCGAGAATGGCCTTCAAAGCACTGTAATTGTCATCGTTGCCCGCAAAGGACAAATCGTCGATAAACAGAATGAACTTTAAGGGATTGGCACTTAATTCATCAAGTAACGCAGGAATGGAGCGTAGCTGGTCTTTGCGCACCTCCAAAATACGTAAGCCCTGTGTGCACAGTGCATTTGCCACCGCTTTGACGGTGGAGGATTTGCCCGTACCTGCATCGCCCGTGAGCAAAATGTTGGCGGCAGGTTTGCCTTGCAATAACGCACGGGTGTTATCCAAAATAATTTCCTGCTCTCTGCGATAGTCGATAAGGTCGTCAAGTGTTACGGGATCGGGATGGCGTACGGGGGTAATCACCCCGTTATCCACGTAAAACATATGATATTTGGCATAAATACCGTAGCCCAACACACCGATAGCGGCAACACGCTGTGCATAATCTGCTACGATTTCCGCAGGGATATTGTCAAACACAGGTAAGCCGTTGCCAAGTCCAACCGTCAGTGCGGCGGCTGTCAAGGAGGCCGTTTCCTGCAAGGTGGCAAGCTCTGCCTCCAACGTCTGCTGTAAAGCAGGGGAAGGGGTTTGTCCCTGTCCTACCGCACGCACGTACACGTTTTCGTGGTCAAACACCAGGTTTTGCAGGTATTGGCTGAGGGTGCGTGTGCCTGCGTGGGTATATAATGCACTCACAAAGGCGGCGTACGCATCTGCCGCTGCGACCGTGTCGGCATTTTTTCGACGCATATCGAGAAAATGCAGTAATGCCGACAGTACCGGGTCCTGTAACAACGGACGAAAGATCGCTAAGCTATGCAGTTTTAAGGAAAACTCACTTAAATCCTTTACACAGTTCATATCTTACTCCAAAATCGCGCCCTTTGCACCGCTGGAAACCAGCGCCGCATAGCGTTTTAAGTATCCCGACAGTTCCTTCTTCTTGGGTGTGAAAGCGGCAAGACGTTCTGCCAACTCCTCATCACTGATTTTCAACTCGAGTTTGCCTGCGGGAATGTCAATAGAGATCATATCTCCCTCTTTGACAACACCGATAGCACCGCCCGAAGCGGCCTCGGGAGACACGTGACCGATAGAAGCGCCACGGGTCGCACCGCTGAATCTGCCGTCGGTGATGAGTGCTACACTGCTGCCAAGTCCCATACCCTGAATGGCAGAGGTGGGATTTAACATTTCACGCATACCCGGACCGCCTTTGGGTCCCTCGTAACGGATCACCACCACGTCGCCTGCGTTGATTTTGCCTGCGTTGATAGCCGCCTGTGCATCTTCTTCGCAGTCAAACACACGGGCAGGGCCTTCATGGACAAGCATTTCGGGGGCAACCGCCGAACGTTTAACAACACTGCCGTCGGGTGCTAAATTGCCACGCAGTACCGCAATACCGCCTGTTTCACTGTACGGATTTTCGATAGGGCGGATAATGTCGTGGTTTTTATTGATGCAACCGTCTACATTTTCGCCTACCGTTTTGCCGGTACAGGTGATGCAATCGGTGTTCAGAAGTCCTTTTTTGGTCAGTTCGTTCATAACGGCATACACGCCGCCTGCTTCGTTTAAGTCTTCCATATAGGCGTGCCCTGCGGGTGCCAAGTGGCAGAGGTTCGGGGTTTTCGCACTGATAGCATTGGCAATGGTAAGGTCAATAGCAATGCCGCATTCGTGTGCAATGGCAGGCAGATGCAGCATGGAGTTGGTGGAACAGCCAAGAGCCATATCCACCGTCAATGCGTTCATAAATGCCTTCTCGGTCATGATATCACGGGGGCGGATGTTGTTTTTTAACAGATCCATCACCTGCATACCTGCGTGCTTTGCAAGCTGGATACGGGCGGAATATACGGCAGGAATGGTGCCGTTGCCTTTAAGACCCATACCGAGCACTTCGGTTAAGCAGTTCATAGAGTTAGCGGTGTACATACCCGAGCAGGAGCCGCAGGTGGGACACGCTTTACATTCGAATTCGTCTAATTCTTCCGCCGTCATATTGCCTGCGTTGAATTTGCCGACCGCTTCGAACATAGAAGACAAACTGGTTTTGCTGCCTGCTACGTGACCTGCGAGCATCGGGCCGCCGGATACGAATACGGTGGGGATGTTCAGACGTGCCGCCGCCATTAACAGACCGGGCACGTTTTTGTCACAGTTGGGCACCATCACCAATGCGTCAAAGCCGTGTGCACGTACCATAGCTTCGGTGGAGTCGGCAATCAGGTCACGGGTAACCAGAGAATATTTCATACCCTCGTGTCCCATGGCAATGCCGTCACATACCGCAATAGCGGGGAACACAACAGGGGTACCGCCCGCCATTGCCACACCGACCCGTACCGCTTCTACGATTTTATCGATGTTCATATGACCGGGCACAATCTCGTTGTACGAGCTGACAATACCAACCATCGGGCGACGCAGCTCTTCTTCGGTCATACCAAGGGCATTATACAGAGAACGGTGCGGTGCATTCTGTGCACCGCATTTCAAAGCATCAGATTTCATAGCAATCATTCCTTCTCAAAAAGGGTAAAAAGGCGAACGATTTCGTTCGCCTTTTCGGCTTTTAATTGTTGATAAGCTTATCCTCGTCGGACCAGCTGTACAGCTTGCGGATTTCTTCGCCAACCACCTCGGCGGGATGCTCGGCCGCCAATTTACGCATGGCATTGAAATGCACCTGAGAACCGGCGGAGGACATATCCAGCAGGAAGTCTTTTGCGAAGGTGCCATCCTGGATGTCGGCAAGCACCTTCTTCATTGCTTTCTTGGTTTCTTCGGTGATGATCTTCGGACCGGTGATGTAATCGCCGTATTCCGCAGTGTTGGAGATGGAGTAACGCATACCCGCAAAGCCGCTCTGATAGATGAGATCAACGATGAGCTTCATTTCGTGGATACATTCAAAGTATGCGTTGCGGGGATCGTAACCGGCTTCAACGAGGGTTTCAAAGCCCGCCTGCATCAATGCGCAAACGCCGCCACACAGCACTGCCTGTTCACCAAAGAGGTCGGTTTCGGTTTCGGTGCGGAAGTTGGTTTCCAGCACGCCTGCACGTGCACCGCCGATACCCAAAGCATAAGCCAGACCGATTTCCAGAGCATCACCGGTAGCATCCTGCTCCACAGCGATCAGACACGGCACGCCTTTGCCAACCTGGTATTCGCTGCGCACGGTGTGGCCGGGGCCTTTGGGTGCAACCATGATGACGTTGACGTTCTTCGGGGGCTTGATGCAGCCGAAATGAATGTTAAAGCCGTGTGCGAAGGCCAAGGTTTTGCCTTCGGTGAGGTTGGGCTCAATGCTTTCTTTGTACAACTGGGCCTGCTTTTCGTCGTTGATGAGAATCATAATGACGTCCGCAGCTTTCGCAGCTTCAGCCGCAACCATAACTTTCAGTCCCTGTGCTTCTGCTTTTGCCCAGCTTTTGCTGCCTTCGTACAAACCGACGATAACGTTCACACCGCTGTCCTTGAGGTTCAGCGCATGCGCGTGACCCTGCGAGCCGTAGCCGATGATAGCGACGGTTTTGCCGCTTAATTTTTCGAGATTACAATCCTGCTGATAAAAGATTCTTGCCATTTGTATTACCTCTTTCTGTTTATAAGTTTGTCACTTTACGGATGGTTGTGTTGCCGCGTTCCAACGAAACGATACCTGTGCGGCAGATTTCCAAAATGGTAAAGTCGCTCATTAGACGGATGAAATCGTCGATACGGCGGCTTTCGTCGGTCAATTGCAGTATGATGTATTCACGGGTGTAGTCAAGGGTGGTTGCGTGGAACGCAACCGCTGCTGCGTGAATTTCTTCATACTCCTTCGGGGTGTTCTGCATTTTGATTAACAACAGCTCTCTGCTTACCGCATTTTCGTTGTTATATTCCTGTACAGAGCACACGTCGGGAAGCTTGTACAGCTGATTGATCAGCTGCTGCTTGGTGTTTTCCTCGCCCTCAAACATCACGGTGATACGGGAAAGGGCGGGGGATTCGGTTTCGCTCACGGTCAGACAGATAATGTTAAACTGTCTGCGACGGAACATACTGGTGACGCGGTTGAGCACACCAAACTGGTTATGCACCAGAACGGCTACGGTGTATCTTTCCATATCAGTCACCCACCTTTGTAATAATGTCGTCCATACAACCGCCCGGCGGGAGCATGGGCAATACGAATTCGTCTTTATCAATACGGCAGTCCACAATAAACGGGCCGTCTGCGGCAAATGCCTTATCTAACGCCGTTTCCAGTTCGGAAAGGGTGGTGGCGGTCATACCGTCTGCACCAAATGCCTTTGCCAATGCCACAAAGTCGGTAGCACGGTCCAAAACGGTTTCGGAGAAGTGCTTGTCAAAGAACAGGTTTTGCCATTGACGCACCATACCGAGCACGCCGTTGTTCATTAGAAAGATAACAAGCGGTACATTGTTTTTCACGGCGGTCGCCATTTCGTTTAAGTTCATACCGAATGAGCCGTCGCCTGTAACCAGCACGGTACGCTCACCGGTGCCAAAAGCGGCACCGATAGCGGCACCCATACCAAAGCCCATGGTACCGAGACCGCCACTGGATAAGAAACGGCGGGAGGTTTTGAAGGACAAATGCTGTGCCGCCCACATCTGATGCTGACCGACATCGGTAGCAACGGCGGTATTGCTACCCAGCCGTGCGTCGAGTGCTTTCAGTACGTTTTTCGGGGTCATACCCTCTCGTGCGTCAGCACAAGCAACCTCTTCCTTGCGATAGCGGTTGACTTCAACCGCCCAATCGGGCAGGGATTTCTGCTGCAAGAGCGGTAACAGCTGCTGTAATGTTAATTTTACGTCACCACGCAGGCCGTGGGTCGCATTGACCGTCTTGGACAGTTCCGCACCGTCCACATCAATGTGTACGATCTGTGCACCTGTGGCGAACTTTAAGCGATTACCTGTTACACGGTCGTTAAAGCGGGCACCGAGAGCAATAATGCAGTCGGCATGGTGCATGGCGGTGGAACACGCATAGTGACCGTGCATACCCTGCATACCGAGGAAACGCTTATGGTCGGTGGGTACTGCGGACAGACCCATTAACGAGCAGCCGATAGGTGCGTCCAGCTTATCGGCAAGTGCCATAACCTCTGCCTCGGCATTGGCGGCAATGACACCGCCGCCGAAATAGACGAACGGTCTGCGAGCATTATTGATACATGCTGCCGCCTGCTCAATGCGAAGCTGCTTTGCGGCGTGCGGTGTGTCGGGCACAACAGGTGCGGCAGGCACGTATTCGCCCATCGCTATTTGCACGTCCTTGGGAACGTCGATAAGCACGGGACCCGGTCTGCCCGAGCGGGCGATACGGAATGCTTCTCTGACGGTGTAGGCAAGCTGTTCTACACTGCCTACGAAGAAATTGTGTTTGGTAATCGGCAGGGTAACACCCGTAATGTCGATTTCCTGGAAGCTGTCGGTGCCAATCTGTGTGTTGGGCACGTTGCCTGTAATCGCAACCAGCGGCACCGAATCCAGATAGGCGGTGGCAATACCTGTTACCAGGTTGGTAGCACCGGGACCCGAGGTGGCGATAACCACACCAACCTCACCTGTCGCACGGGCGTATCCATCCGCCGCATGTGCCGCACCTTGTTCGTGGGCAGCTAACACGTGATGTAATTCATCTCTGTATTTGTAGAGCGAGTCGTATACGTTGATAATCTGACCGCCGGGATAACCGAACACGGTCTTGACGCCTTGCTCTATCAAGGTTTTGACTAAAATGTCAGCGCCGGAAAGACGCATACTCTCACTCCTTTACGATATTATCTGCAATGGCTTTGCCCATTTCGATACAACCGACCTTTTTACAGTTCGTTGCATCTTTGGGCAGGATGTCAGCGGTACGCAGCCCCATATCCAACACTTTGGATACCGCATTTTCGATAGCGTCCGCTTCCGCAGCCATATTGAAGCTGAAACGGAGCATCATTGCGGCGGACAAAATGGTACCGATAGGGTTAGCTAAATCTTTGCCTGCAATGTCAGGTGCCGAGCCGTGAATAGGTTCGTACAGACCGCAGGAGGTAGCGCCCAGGGAAGAGGAAGGAATCATACCGATAGAGCCGGTGATCATAGATGCCTCGTCCGAAAGAATGTCACCGAACATATTCTCGGTTACCACAACATCAAACTGTGCAGGGTTTTTGACAATCTGCATCGCACAGTTGTCAACCAGCATATCGGACAGCTCTACGTCAGGGTACTCTGCCGCCAGACGATGCATCACCTTTTTCCAAAGGCGGCTGCTGTCTAACACGTTGCTCTTTTCTACCGAGCAAAGACGGTGGTCACGTTTGCGGGCGGTTTCAAAAGCAATTCTGCCGATGCGTTCAATTTCGTTTTCACTGTAGGCGAGGATGTCGGTAGCCACCAGCTCGCCGTTCTTTTCGTCGGTGCGGTGTTCACCGAAATAAATGCCGCCGATAAGCTCACGCACAATGATAAAATCAATGCCCTTATCCACAATGGCGGGATGTAAGGGGGAGGCGTCAGCTAACTGTTTCCAGATTTTTGCAGGACGGTTGTTGCTGTACACACCCATACCGGCACGCAGACGTAAAAGTCCTTTTTCGGGGCGTTTGTCACCGGGAACGTCGTTCCATTTGTCACCGCCGACCGCACCGAGCAGTACGCTGTCCGAAGCCAGACATTTTTCCAACATTTCTTGGGGCAACGGGTCGCCCCATTTATCAATGGCACAGCCGCCCATATCCACGTCGGTGTAGGTGAAGGTGTGACCGAAGGTTTCAGCCACCCGGTCCAGCACACGGAGTGCTTCATTTACGATTTCGGGGCCGATACCGTCACCACGGATGACCGCTATATTTTTCTGCATTGTAATCAACCTTTCAGCGAGGCAAGTAAGCCACCTTTTTTGATAATATTCTGAATAAACGGGGGGAAGGGAGCCGCTTTGAAGGTCTCCCCGGTGGTGATATCGGTGATAACACCCGTGTCAAAGTCCACTTCAACCGTATCGCCTGCCGCAATGGCATCCGCCGCTTTAGGACACTCTAAAATCGGTAAGCCGATGTTAATGGCGTTGCGATAAAAGATACGGGCAAAGCTTTTGGCAATTACACAGCCCGTACCGCAGGTTTTGATAACCAGCGGTGCGTGTTCACGGGAAGAGCCGCAGCCGAAGTTCCAGCCGGCGACCATAATATCGCCTGCTTGCACTTTATTGACAAACTCGGTGTCAATATCCTCCATACAGTGCTTTGCAAGCTCCTTTGCATCTGCGGTATTTAAGTACCGTGCAGGGATAATAACGTCGGTATCCACGTTGTCGGGATATTTGAAAACAACACCTTTTGTATTCATCAGTACGCCTCCTCGGGATTGGTAATGTAGCCGGTCAGCGCACTGGCAGCGGCAGTAAGGGGAGAGGCAAGATACACTTCACTCTCCACGTGACCCATTCTGCCGACAAAGTTACGGTTGGTGGTGGCGATACAGCGCTCACCTTTCGCCAGAATACCCATATAGCCGCCAAGACACGGGCCGCAGGTCGGGGTGGAAACCACCGCACCTGCATCAATAAATGCGGAAATATATCCTTTTTCGATGCATTCTTTGTAAATCTGCTGGGTTGCGGGAATAATGATACAACGTACCCCGCTTGCCACCTTGTTGCCGTTTAATACCTTGTACGCCGCTTCCATATCCTCCATTCTGCCGTTGGTACAAGAACCGATAACCACCTGGTCGATTTTGATGTCGGTCAGTTCTGTTGCAGGATGTGTATTTTCGGGCAGATGCGGACACGCAACCGTCGGTTTTATGGCAGCAAGGTCAATCTCATAGACCTTTTCGTAAACCGCATCTTCGTCTGCGGTATATTCGACAGGGGTACGCTCGGTGCGACCGTTCATATATGCTCTCGTCACGTCGTCCACAGGGAAAATACCGTTTTTGGCACCTGCTTCAATAGCCATATTGCAGATGCAAAGGCGGTCATCCATTGTCAAGGTGGCAACGCCGTCACCCGTAAACTCCATACTGCGATACAAAGCACCGTCCACGCCAATCATACCGATGATGGTGAGGATCACGTCTTTGCCGCTGCAGTTGGCAGGGAGCTTGTTTTTAAGTTCAAAACGGATAGCCGCAGGCACCTTAAACCACGCCATGCCGGTTGCCATACCTGCCGCCATATCGGTACTGCCCACGCCTGTGGAGAAAGCACCGAGTGCACCGTAGGTGCAGGTGTGGCTGTCTGCACCGATAATGCAGTCACCTGCGGTGACAACACCCTGTTCGGGCAGAAGTGCGTGTTCAATGCCCATTTTGCCGACGTCATAAAAATGGCTGACGCAATGGGCACACGCAAACTCACGGCACTGTTTGGACTGCTCGGCCGCTTTGATGTCTTTGTTAGGTACAAAGTGGTCAAGCACGATAGCCACACGGTCCTTGTCAAACACACTGTCAAAGCCCGCTTTTTTGAATTCGTTTACCGCCACAGGGGTGGTAATATCGTTGCCGAGTACAATATCTAATTTTGCATTGATTAGCTGGCCGGCTTCTACGCTGTCAAGACCGGCGTGTGCCGCCAGGATTTTTTGGGTCATAGTCATTCCCATGTTACTGCCCCCTAAGAGAAGAGTTATACGCACTCACAATCGCATCGGCACCTGCACGGATAATATCGGTGTCGGTGCCTGCACCCCAGTACATAAAGCCGTCCATTTCCAGACCGATGTACGCAGCGGCGGTGGAGTCGGAGTTTTCACGCTGCATACTGTGTTCGGTGTATTCCACCAGCTTGAAGTCAGCGCCCGTATACTGCTTGAGTGCATTGCTCACTGCGTCAAGAGAACCGTTACCGAAGGTGTGCAGGGTCTGAATGGCACCTTCCTTCTGGAAGGTGATATACAGCTCGACACCGCCTGCACCTTGGGTGAAGTTCATATTCTTAATGGTAATCGGTGTGCGAAGATTTAAGTAGTTTCCTTCGAAAATACGGAGAATATCGTCTACCTTCAATTCTCTGTGCTCGTGGTCGGATACACTCTTACAGGTGTAGCTTAAGTGTTCACGCATACCTGCAGGCAAGGTGTAACCGAAGTTCTGCTCCAGCAGGAAGCCGATACCGCCCTTACCGCTCTGGGAGTTGACACGGATAACGTCCGCATCATACGTACGGGAAATATCGGTCGGGTCAATCGGGATATACGGCACATCCCAACGGGTCTTACCTTTTTCTTCACGGAAGTGCATACCCTTGGCAATTGCATCCTGGTGCGAGCCGGAGAAGGCCGCAAACACCAAAGCGCCTGCATAGGGGGAACGCTCGTACACGTGCATACGGGTGCATTTTTCATAGACCTCTACAATCGCCGGGATATTTGAAAGGTCTAACTGCGGGTCAACACCGTGTGAATACATATTCATAGCCAAGGTGATGATATCCACGTTGCCTGTGCGTTCGCCGTTGCCGAACAGGGTGCCTTCCACACGGTCTGCGCCTGCAAGCAGGGCGAGCTCAGTGTCCGCAACACCTGTACCACGATCGTTATGCGGATGCAGAGACACGGTGACGTGTTCTCTGTATTTGAGGTTTTCACACATATATTCCACCTGGCTGGCATACACGTGCGGCAAGCTCATTTCCACTGTAACAGGCAGGTTAATGATGACATTGTTGGTTGCACTCGGCTGTAAAACATCGAGAACGGCATTACAAACCTCGAGCGCATATTCGGGCTCGGTGCCTGTAAAGCTTTCGGGAGAATATTCAAAGCGGAAGTTGCCGTCATATTCTTCTGCCAGCTGCTTTACCAGTTTAGCACCGTCCACCGCAATTTTCTTGACCTCCTCTTTGGATTTGCGGAACACCTGTTCACGCTGTGCCACGGAGGTGGAGTTGTAGAAATGAATAACCGCATTGGGAGCACCCTTACACGCTTCAAAGGTTTTGCGGATGATATGCTCACGTGCCTGGGTCAGCACCTGTACGGTGACATCCTCGGGAATCATATCATTTTCAATAAGAGTACGTAAAAACTCGTATTCGGTTTCGGAAGCGGCAGGGAAGCCAACCTCGATTTCCTTAAAGCCGATTTTGAGAAGCAGCTTATAAAACGTCAGCTTTTCTTCTAAGGACATCGGAATGACTAAGCTTTGATTGCCGTCACGCAGGTCAACGCTGCACCACTGCGGTGCTTTCTCAATATGGTCTTTTGCGGCCCATTTCAAATGGGTGCCGGGTGCGGCAAAGTAGCCGACACCGTATTTTTCGGGTTGCATCATATCGGTAGTTCTCCTTTTTGTATCGGCTTCTCCTTGAGGAGAAGCTGTCAGACGATAGTGTGACTGATGAGGTGTAGGACGCGAAGCATCCGTTTTATTCTATTTCAGCGATGGTGTCAATCTCCACCAATACGTTTTTCGGCAGCTCACGTACTGCTACGCAAGAACGTGCGGGCTTGCCGACAAAGTAGTTTGCATAAATCGCATTAAAAGCAGCGAAATCTTCCATATTACGTAAAAAGCACACGGTTTTTACCACGTTTTTCAGGTCACTGCCCGATGCTTCCAGCAATGCTTTGATGTTTTCACATACCCGAACGGTCTGTTCCTCGATGGTGTTACCCACAATATTGCCGGTGGCAGGGTCGATAGCGATCTGACCCGAGGTGAACACCAAATTGCCTGTTACCATCGCCTGCGAATACGGGCCGATGGCGGCAGGGGCTTTATCTGTAGAAATAACCTTCATAATTTCAGTACCTCACTCTTTGATTTTGAAGCCCTCTTTTTCGAGAGCGGTGACAATTTCTCTGACGTGGTCAAAATCTCTCGTTTCCATTGCCACACGCAGATAACAGCCCGTAATGCTTTCGGTGTCGCCTTTTTCGTGATGCACACCGACCACGTTACCGCCGCAATCAGCGATGATACGGGATACGTCTTTGAGCTGACCGGGTTTATCCACCAGCTCGATAAGCAACGAGGTGGAACGTCCCGAGTTCATAAGGCCACGGTCGATAACACGGGAGAGGATGGTAACGTCGATGTTACCGCCTGACACAACCGCCACAACCTTTTTGCCTTCAATCGGGAACTTGTTGAACATGGCGGCGGCAACCGCAACAGCGCCTGCACCTTCTGCAATCATCTTCTGTTTCTCGATGAGGGAGAGGATGGCGGTGGCGATTTCGTCTTCCGAAACAAGTGCAATGTCGTCGACATACTCCTTGATAATATCGTATGTGTTTTCGCCGGGCTTCTTTACCGCAATACCGTCTGCGATGGTGGAAACGGTGTCAAGCCCTGCGGTGTCACCGGTTTTGAAGGCGTTGTACATACTGGGTGCACCTGCCGCCTGTACGCCGTATACCTTGATGTTGGGACGGATGGATTTCAATGCGAAAGCGATGCCTGCGATAAGGCCACCGCCGCCGATAGGTACGATCACCGCATCAATATCATCTAAGTCGTTGGCAATTTCAAGACCGATAGTGCCTTGACCTGCGATAACGTTTTCGTCGTCAAAGGGATGCACGAAGGTATACCCTTTTTCGTCCCGCAAGCGTAACGCTTCGGCATAGGCATCGTCATAACAGCCCTTTACAAGCTTTACCTGTGCGCCATACCCTTTGGTGGCTTCCACCTTGGAAATGGGGGCACTGTCGGGCAGACAAATCAGCGACGAGATACCGCATTTGGATGCCGCCAACGCAACACCCTGTGCGTGGTTCCCTGCAGAGCAGGCAATAACACCATTTGCTTTTTCTTCGTCAGACAGCATGGCGATTTTATAACCCGAGCCACGCAGCTTAAAGGAACCTGTGTTTTGTAGATTTTCGGGTTTCAGATACAGCTCACACTGCGGGGCAATGGCGGGTGCACGTACCACCACTGTGGGACGTACGATGTCCTTTAAGACCATCGCAGCATGAAAAATCTTGTCAATTGTCAACATAGGTTTTACCCCTTTCAAAAAACAAAATCCTGTCTCTTCTATCAAAGAGACAGGATTATTATCACTTGATAAAAATCTTGCGGTACCACTCTTCTTGCCGTTTATAACAACGACCACTCACCGTGACTATCATCACTCTCCGCAATAACGGTCGGACACCGTCTGCCCTACTGAATACTTCACGTATCGTTGGGGACAGCCGCTCCAAGGCGAGTTTACAAAACGGTTCTTCATCGGCTCACAGCTTCCGCCGACTCTCTGTATCGGAAACACGTCTGCTTTTTCCTCTTCACAGCGTTTTCCGTATAGTACCACACTTTGTTTGGCTTGTCAATAATTTTTCGCAAGTTTTTTACTAAAAAGAAACTACCTATATATTATAGCAGGGTTTCGTCGTATTGCGCGCGGATACCGCCGATAAATTTCGGACGGGTACGGGCGGCGAGAAGCACCGCTTCGCCGACAACATTTACCGACAAACGCACCGGTACAGCCACTTTTTTGAGGTGCATACCGATGAGGGTGCCGCCGATATCCAACCCTGCGTCCGCACGGATTTCCTCAACCGCAACGGGATGTGCAAAAGCGGCATAGGCGGCGGTGGCAAAGGAGCCGCCTGCTTTGGGCTGCGGCACCACATTCACGATGTCTGCCGTCGGTACAGCGGCTTTTTCCACAATGACAGCACGGTTTAAGTGTTCACAGCATTGTGCCGCCAGAAAGACACCGCTTTCCTGCGTTACTTCGTAAATGCCGTCAAACACGGCTTTGGCGACGTCTACGCCCGATGCTGTGCCGATTTTCTGTCCCGACACTTCGCTGGAGGAGCAGCCGACCACCAATATATCTCCCCGAGAAAGCCCTGCAACCGCAATCAGCTCTGCCGCAGCTTTTTTGGCGGTATCTTTTATTGTTTCAAGCATTGCATTCACCTTGACCTTAATTTTTTTCTTGCATTTAGTATACTACCGCAGTATACTCTTTGCAAGACAATTTTGCAAAGAAGGTATTTGTATGCAGAACAACAAAGTCAAAAAATTGGTTTTGGCGGCGCTTTTTACGGCATTGGCAACGGTAGCAACCGCGGTGATTGCCATTCCGTTACCCAATGGTTTTGCCAATCTGGGTGACACGGTCGTGTTGCTGGCAGGCGGCGTATTGGGCGGCCCGCTTGGCATTGTATCCGCAGCAGTCGGCTCGGCACTTGCGGACATATTGCTCGGCTATACGCTGTATGCCCCTGCAACCTTTGTCATTAAGGGTGCTATGGCTACGGTGTTTTGGCTGGTATATGGCAAAAAAACCACCGTTTTACGCAGTATCACCGGCGCAGTCGTTGCAGAATGTATAATGGTAGGCGGCTATTTCCTGTATGAAACGATTTTGTATGGTGCTGTTGCGGCACTGCCCAGTGTTCTCGGCAACACGATACAGGGTGCTGTCGGTGCCGCCGTTGCGTGTGTGGTTTTGCCGCTTGTGAAACAAATGAAAAATATCGGTTAAGCGACATATTTTTTGAAAAACCCCTTTTCACAATTAAAAAGTTGTGTTAAAATAGAATTTACTTGTAAGGAGGTGTGTACCGAATGGTAAAAATCATTGCCGTGGTAAACCAAAAAGGCGGTGTCGGCAAGACCACCACCTCGGTGAACCTGTCCTCTGCACTCGGTGCGGCGGGAAAACGGGCTTTGCTGGTGGATATTGATCCGCAGGGTAATGCGACCAGCGGCGTCGGCGTGGACAAGCGTGCTGTCAAGATCTCTACATACGAATTGCTGACAGGACAAGCCACCCCTGCCGAAACGGTGGTACACACCGCATTTAAGAATCTCGATTTGCTGCCGTCCAATATCAATTTGGCAGGTGCGGAAATCGAGCTGGTGGAAATGAACCGCCGTGAAAACCGCTTGAAAGCGGCTTTGGCGGCACTGCGAGACAATTATGATTTTATCCTCATCGACTGTCCGCCATCTCTCGGCTTGCTGACCTTGAACGGACTTTGTGCCGCAGACACCATTTTGGTGCCGATCCAGTGCGAATATTACGCACTGGAGGGTCTGTCACAGTTAATGGCGACCGTGCGGCAGGTAAAGCGGTTATATAACCCGAATCTTGACATTGAAGGCGTTTTGCCCACTATGTTTGACGGACGTTTGAATCTGACGCAGCAGGTGTTGCATGAGGTAAAACGCTTCTTCCCGAGAAAAGTATTCTCATCGGTCATTCCCCGTTCGGTACGTTTGTCCGAGGCACCCAGCTTCGGTAAACCGATCGGCTACTATGACCGTGGCAATAAAGGTGCGCTTGCGTATGACGCATTGGCGCAGGAAATCATCAAAAATAACAAGTAGGAGGACCGACCATGGCACAGAAAAAAGGCGGACTCGGCAAAGGTCTTGACCTGTTGTTTGCCGAAAACGCATTGGAAGATGCAGGTAAAGCGGTTACCCTGCCGATAGACGAAATTGAACCTAACCGTGACCAGCCACGTAAACAGTTTGACGATGCGGCACTGTCCGAGCTTTCCGCATCTATTGCACAGCACGGTGTGCTGCAACCTTTGTTGGTACGTCCGCTTGCGGGCGGCGGGTATCAGATCGTTGCGGGTGAGCGTCGCTGGCGTGCATCCCGTATGGCAGGTCTTACCGAAGTGCCTGCCGTTATCCGTGAAATGGATGACCGTGAAGCCGCAGAGCTCGCACTTATCGAAAATCTGCAGCGTGAAGACTTAAATCCGATGGAAGAAGCGATGGGCTATCGCACTTTAATGGAAACCCACGGGCTGACACAGGAAGAAACAGCCAAAGCGGTGGATAAATCCCGTCCCGCAGTGGCAAATGCACTGCGGTTGCTGCACCTGCCCGAAGAGGTTACCGTTATGGTGGCGGCCGGCACCTTGAGTGCAGGTCACGCACGTGCGATCTTGTCCTTTGATTCCCCCGAAAAGCAGATTGAAATGGCACGCTTTGCCGTTGAAAAAAGCGTTTCGGTGCGTGAACTCGAAAAGCTGGCAAAAGCGGCGAAAAAAGACCCCAAAAAAGTTGCGGCAACCGCTTTTCAACGTGACAGCTTCTACGATGAGGTGGAAATTGCACTGTCCGAGGCACTCGGTAGAAAAGTGCGTGTGATCGCAGGGGAAAAGAGTGGCACATTGTCGCTGGAATTTTATGACAAAGACGATTTGAAGGCACTTGCCAACAAATTGGGAGGAGAATAAGCATGTTAGACCTGAAAAGAATCCGTACCGATGCCGACGGTGTAAAAGCGGCTATCAAAAAACGTGAAATGGACCTGGATGCCGTTATTGACGAAATCCTTGCCATTGATGAAAAACGTCGTGCATTGACCGGCGAAGTGGAAGCGATGAAGGCAGAGCAGAATGCCGTTTCCAAGAAGATTCCGCAGATTAAGAAGGAGGGCGGCGACGTTGCCGCTGTTATGGCGGAAATGAAAGAGCTGTCCGCTAAAATCAAAGAAAAAGACGCTGACCTTTCCGCTTTGGAGGATGCACAGAAGGACCTGATGCTCCGTTTGCCCAACCTGCCGGACGAAGACGTTGTCGCAGGCGGCAAAGAGCAGAATGCGGAAGTGCGTTTGGACGGCGAAAAACCGCAGTTTGATTTCGAGCCCAAGAATCACGTGGACCTTTGCGAATCGCTCGGTATGATCGATTACGAGCGTGGTGCGAAGCTCGCAGGTAACGGCTCCTGGGTATACCGTGGTGCCGGCGCACAGCTGGAATGGGCACTGCTCAACTTCTTTATTTCCGAACACCTGGCAGACGGTTACGAACTGATTTTGCCGCCGCATATGCTCGGCTATCAGTGCGGTTACGTTGCGGGTCAGTTTCCGAAATTCGCTGACGAAGTGTACTGGGTAAAAAATCCCACCTCCTCCGACGATAAGTTTATGCTGCCGACGGCAGAAACCGCACTTGTCAATCTGCATCGTGACGAAATCATTCCCGCAGAACAACTGCCCTGCAAATATATTGCGTACACCCCCTGCTACCGTCGTGAAGCAGGCAGCTACCGTTCGGAAGAACGTGGTATGATCCGTGGTCACCAGTTCAACAAGGTAGAAATGGTACAGTACACCACCGCCGAGGGCTCTGACGCCGCTTTCGAGGAACTGGTAGCAAAGGCGGAACGCCTTGTACACAAGCTCGGTCTGCACTATCGCCTCAGCAAGCTGGCGGCAGGTGACTGTTCCTTCTCTATGGCACGTACCTATGATATAGAAGTGTGGATTCCGTCTATGGGCATTTACAAAGAGGTCAGCTCTGCGTCTAATGCACGTGATTACCAGGCACGCCGTGGCAACGTGAAATACCGTGACGAGAACGGCAAGCTGCAGTTTGCACATACCCTTAATGCGTCAGGTCTTGCGACCAGCCGTGTGATGCCTGCTATCGTGGAGCAGTATCAGAATGCGGACGGCTCTGTGACCGTTCCCGAGGTGCTGCGTCCGTTTATGGGCGGTTTGGAAATCATTAAACCCAAGGGGTAAGAAAGATGGCTGTATATACGCAGAAATTTTTTATACCGTCTTATGCAGTTGGCGCGGACAATCGTCTGCGCCTTTCTGCGTTGCTGCAATTTCAGCAGGAGGCGGGAGAACGGCAGATGTGTGAAAACGGTATGTCTTACAGTGTGTTAGGGGAGAGAGGTCTCGCCTTTTTGGTAACCCGACTCACCTCACACATCACCCGCTTGCCCAAAATGAATGAACCTGTTTTGCTCAACACGTGGCATCGTAACGTGCGTGGGGTACAGTTTTTCCGTTGCTACACCTTAACCGACACACAGGGAAATCCGCTGTGTGAAAGCGTGACCGCCTTTGCGTTGGTGGATACGGAAAACCATCGCTTGTTACGTCCCGACGCCTTGGGCGACCTGGCGTTACCCGATGATCTGAGCCACACGGTCAACTGTCCCGATCCCACAAAAGAGGTGCCGCCTGCACTTGCTGAGGTGGCGGCTGTCAAACCACGGTACAGCGAATTGGATCCCAACGGGCACGTCAATAATACACGGTATGCCGACTTTTTGTGCGATAATATTCCCAGCGGTATGGCACGTAAAAATCCTACCGAGCTGTATATCCGCTTTGAAAGAGAAACCCGCCCCGATGACCTTTTGACCATCTCTGCCGCAGAAGAACGGTGGCGGCAAGACGGGGTAACCGGCGGCGTGGCTTGGGTCGCAGGCAAGCATACCCGAGGGGATGCCTTTGTGGCACGGCTGACCTATGAGGATGACTATGTGCGGCGATTTTGAACAGGCGAAGGCACTTGCTGAGCAACGCCTCGCCACGAGAGAAAGTATCGGTCGCTTGCAGGAAAAACGTCTGCATGCAACCTTGAAGTTCTGGCTGGATGCGGATGAAACGCACCACGAGGTAAAGCTGCCTTGCGGTGCGGTGGCGGATATTTTTGACGGTACACGGGTCACCGAGATACAAAACGGCAACTTTTCGGGGTTTCGTATAAAGCTCTGCCGCTTGCTCGAGGAATACCCGGTGACCGTGATATATCCGTTACCCCGCAGGAAAACGATCTACTGGATAGACCCGCAAACGGGAGATACGTCTGACGGACACCGTTCACCAAAGTTAGGCACCTTTGCGGATGCCGCACCTGAGCTTCTGTTTATCGGTAAACAGCTGTTTCACCCTGCACTCACCGTAAAGCTGCAGCTTATCGATATTGAGGAATATAAGCTGCAGGATGGATGGGGGCAAGACGGCAAACGGGGTGCACACCGTGTGGAGCGTGTGCCTGTGACACTCGGTGAAACGCTCGAAATCCGCACACCTGCCGATTTGAAACACTGCTTACCCGCAAAACTGCCTGCGCAATTTACGTCTGCGGATTATCAAAAGTGTACTCGCCTGCGCGGACGGCGCTTATCAGCGGCGTTGAAACTGTTTTTGGAAACGGGCGCTGTCACCCGTGAAAAGCAAGGCAATACATACATATATACCGTGATGTAATTCACTGTCAGTTCGAAACCATCCTGACATTAAATAAAACTATGGAAAGAAGAATGTATATGAATAACAAAAATACGGTGACACGGCTGACTGTGTCGGCAGTGATAGCCGCCCTATACTGCGCACTGACGTTGGTACTGCCGTTTATGACCTTTGGACCTGTGCAATGCCGCTTTTCCGAGGCGCTGACCATACTGCCCGTGTTCACCCCTGCCGCCATTCCCGGTCTTGCTGTCGGGTGTGTACTGTCTAATGCGGCGGGCCTTGCCGTAGGTGCGAATGTGGCAGGTGCGTGGGATATTTTGATCGGCACGGCAGCGACACTGTTGGCGGCGGTTGGCAGCCGCCTTTTGCGGAAATATCCGTTGCTGGCCTCTTTGCCGCCTGTGCTGCTTAATGCGCTGATTATCGGTACGGAATTGACTTTGGTGCTGTATGATACCCCGACATTTGTATTGTGGGCTTATAATGCGTTGTCGGTTGGTGCGGGGCAAGCGATTGCGTGTATCGGCGGCGGTATGCTTGTGCACACAGCGGTCAACCGTGCACCCGGATTAAAAGAAATGCTACAATAAAAAAGAGAGATGCAACGCATCTCTCTTTTTTACTTGTACGGTTTTGGGTTGGACGTTCTGCCTAAAATGTAATCGGTAGAGACGTTGTAAAAGTCGGCAAGGATACAAAGAAAACGTGTCGGAATTTCCCGCTTACCCGTTTCATAATTACTATAAACGCGTTGGTCTATACCCAAAACAGCGGCGATTTCCTTTTGGACCAAATCTTTATCTTCTCGTAAATCTTTTAAGCGGGGATAGTACATATACTCACCTCAAGTTCAGTATATCTACTATCAAAAAATAGTATTGATTTTACTATCTAATGATAGTAAAATAGTTATGGGGTGATAAAATTGTTGTTATGCAGAGAAATTGAAAATATTTTCAATATAATAGAAAGAAGCTTTTCTGAAAAAGCTTTGGAAAGGTTCTTGATGTGTGATTATGAGAATCTATGTGTATATCATCATACATTAGGCGGATGGATTCGCAGAGAATTTTTGGGGAAAGGTACTAAACTGTATGTATTATTTATACAAGGTGGCATTTCACAAACAGATGAGATGTCGATGCTTATCATTGAATTATTTTACATATATGCAAAGACAGAACGAGCAAACATAAAAACGAAAAAGTAAAAAAGAGAGATGCAAACGCATCTCTCTTCTTTTACAATGTTTGTATCAGATGACATGGATACCGCTTTTAGCGGTTAACGTGTAGGTATCGCAGGGGTCCATTTCTACGGTATCGCCTTTGATTTTCAAGGGCGCAAAATAATAGGTGGATTTCATATACTCAAAACTTTCGCAGTAGTTGGAATCTTTTTCAAATTCCCAGTCACTGCCGCCCCAACGGTCGCCTACGTAAATGTACTGATTTTCCCCGTTGACAGGTAAGGTCAGCAGGAAGGCGGGCTGTGAGCGGTAGGTAAACGCGTCACCGAACGCACGCAATTCCGACCACTCACCGAGAATGGAATCGGCTACTGCGTACATGCCCTGGTTGGGTTTCCAACCGGTGCAGTAGGAGGAAAGCAGGTAGGTCTTGCCGTCTTTTCGGCAAAAGGCAGGCGCTTCACGCAACAATCCCTTAAACAAGGTTTTTTCGTGTTTTGCCACGTTAAGACAGTCGTCTGTCAAGCGATAGATATGTAAATCTTCATTTTGGTTGGCAGCACTGATAAAATACCACACGCCGTCTTCCTGATATAAGGTACAGTCACGGGACATCTCACCGCAGGGGTTGAAGCTGCCGTGGTAGACAAACTCTCCGTCAGGCGTATCGCAGGAGGCAATAGCCGCAGCGGCACAATCGTAATTGATACCGTTTTCATAGTGTGCCCACATAACAAACTTACCCGTCTGTTCACAGTAAATCACTTTCGGGCGTTCAATGTTTACCTTGTTTTCCGTCGTGCCGAGCGATAGGTCGGTGGGAAAGGGGAGGGGTGCTGTGGGAGAATTGACGGTCAAAACAGCACCACGTGCTTCCCAAGTTTCAAGATCCTTGGAGCGATAGCAGCTGACGTATGTGTTGTCACGCCTGTCCTCACCGTACCAATAGTAAAAGCCGCCAGAGAACAGCATAAAGCCGCCGTGTGCGTGGATAGGGTTATGGTCGGTATCGTACAGCACCGTACCGTTTGTCAAGATTTTCACAGGTATTCCTCCTCAATGGACGTATGCTCACATACAGTGGGTATCAAATCACGCAGCTTTAGTAAATCCGAGAACGCATTGGGCTTTTCGTTCGGGTTGCGTAACAGTGCGGCGGGGTGATAGGTGCCCATCAGATAAACACCGTTCCGCTCGAAAAAGGTGCCGTGCTGACGGGTAACACGAAAGTCAGGGTCAATAATTTTCTGTGCCGCCACCCTGCCGAGACAGACAATGATTTTCGGGCGTAGAATACTCACTTGTGCTTTGAGCCAGCCGATACACGCTTCCTGCTCTTCGGGGAGAGGGTCACGGTTTTGCGGCGGTCTGCATTTGACGATGTTTGCAATATATACATTTCTGTCCCGGGACAATCCTACTGCATCCAGCATAATATCCAGCAGCTGTCCTGCGGCGCCGACAAAGGGTAACCCTTCCTTATCCTCGTTGGCACCCGGTCCTTCGCCGATAAACATAATTTCGGCATTTTCAGCACCTATACCGAATACCACGTGTTGTCGTGTGGCGGCGAGTGCACAGTTTTTACAGTCTTTACAAGCGGCTTGTAATGTGCCAAAATCGGTGTATTCCATCAAAATCACCTCTTTTAGATAAAATACCATTTTTTACTTGAAAAAGCAAGTATTTAGCGGTACAATGTAGGTAACAAATTGAAAGGGAAGTGTAGTAGTATGTCCAAAGTATTAGTAGAAACCTCCGCCCGCCACGTGCACGTGTCTCAGGCAGACCTTGAAGTGCTGTTCGGCGAGGGTTATCAGCTCACCAAGAAGAAAGATTTGTCCCAGCCCGGTCAGTACGCCTGTGAAGAGCGTGTTGACGTTGTTGGTCCGAAAAAAACCTTGACCGGTGTTTCGATTCTCGGTCCTACCCGTCCTGCAACGCAGGTGGAAATCTCCTTGACCGATGCACGTGCTATCGGTGTTGCCGCACCGATCCGTGAATCCGGCGACGTGGCCGGCTCCGGTGCTTGCAAGCTGGTCGGTCCTAAGGGTGAAGTGGAAATTGCGGAAGGTGTTATCGCCGCAAAACGCCATATCCATATGACCCCTGCCGATGCGGAAGAAATGGGTCTGAAGGACAAAGACGTTGTCAGCGTAAAGGTAGACAACGACGGTCGTTCCATTGTGTTCGGTGACGTTGTGGTACGTGTAAATGCCAACTTCGCACTGGCAATGCATATCGATACTGACGAATCCAATGCAGGTTGCGTAGCGCCCGGCACCATGGCGGAAGTTATTAAATAAACAGGTACATATTCGGAGGGGTTATTATGATGTTCGCAAAAGATTACAGACACTTTGCATGGAAAGCACTGACAGGTAATTGGGGTACGATGATCGTTATTTTCCTCATTTATGCGGCAATCGTTGCGGTGTGCGGCGTTGTCCCTGCGGTCGGCACCATCGCACTTTTGCTGCTCAGCGGCCCGTTGGCAATCGGTATGTATGGTGCCGCCTTGAAGGTTGTGCGTGGTGAAAAGCCCGAAATCATTAACCTGTTTGACGGTTTCCAGAACTTTGTCAACGCATTTATGCTCGGCCTTGTGAACAGCATTTTCATTATGCTGTGGAGCTTACTGTTCTTCATTCCCGGCATTATTAAGGCGTTGTCCTACAGCATGAGCTATTATATTCTCATTGACAATCCCGAAATGAGCCAGTCGGAAGCAAGAACTGCCTCCATGGTGATGATGGAAGGTCACAAGTGGCGTCTGTTCTGCCTGGAACTCAGCTTTATCGGCTGGGGCTTCCTTTGTGCGCTCACCGGCGGTATTCTCACGCTGTGGGTGGCACCGTATATGCAGACGGCTTTTGCTGCTTTCTATGAGGATTTGAAAGCAAAGCAGGCACCCCCTGTTGTGGAGCAGCCGTTTGCAGAAGCGGTTCCCGAAACCATTACCGAGCAATAATTTTACAAACGAAAAACAGTCGTCTCTTTTGAGACGGCTGTTTTTTGTTATATTTGTTTTCCCGAAAACAAAAATACCAAAAAACGCACCGATTTTGCTATGCAAACCATGAAAAATAAGGTACAATAAGGGCGAGAGGCGGTGGTTGTATGAATCCGTTTATTCCGATGCTTGCTTTGACAGGCACACCGACAGAAGAAAAAATCGAAAAAATGCTTACAACCTACAAACGAGTAGGTATTGATGCGGTACTGTTATATCCTCGCTCGGGACTTGAAATCGAATATATGTCCGAGGCGTTTCGTGACCTGATTGGGTTTGCGATCGAGACGGCAAAACGGCTTTCCATGCATATCTGGCTGTACGACGAGTTCAACTGGCCGTCCGGCTCCTGCAAAAATGCCGTGGCGAAGGAAAATCCCGCCTTTGCGGCACGTCGTTTTGTATATAAGGACGGTGCAGTGACGGTGGAAACGATGGAACCGGGCAAAGCGGAGCGTGTTTTTCACCCCTTTGATAACGATATGTTAAATCCCGATGCCATTGACTGCTTTATTCGCCTGACGCACGAGAAATATTACAAATGGTTCGGCGAATATTTCGGCAACGTGATTCCCGGTATTTTTACCGATGAGCCGAGCTTTATTTACACCGCCAATGCGGACGGCTTGTATCCCTACTACGAAGGTGTAGAGGAGGCGTATACGGCGGCGTGCGGTGGTGATTTGAGAGCGGATATTGTCGCTTTTCACGTAGGCGAGGAAACACCGCATTTTCCCGGTGTATTCCGTTCCCTTATCGGGAAACGCTTTACCGAGAGCTTTATTACCCGTGTTGCGGATTGGTGTAACGCACACGGCTTATTGCTCGCAGGTCATACCTTGAATGACGAAGCACCGCTCTCTGCCACCTTTGAAACGGGCGAATGGTTCTCTTTTATTGAAAAAATGAGCGTGCCCGGGGTGGACGAAATTCCGAGCAAGCTGTATGCCAATACCGATACCCTGTTTACCATGCTGGAAAACGTGCGGTTTAACGGTAACAAATACGCTATGGCAGAATTGTTTGCGCTCGGCCCCTGCTCGATGCCGTTTGCACGTCGCAAACAGATTATATGGTATGCTGCGGCACACGGTATTAACCGCTACTTTATCGCTATTTCGCATCTGGATGCGAAGGGTAACGTGAAAAAGCCCGACTTCTTTGATAATGTCAACTATCACTGCCCTGATTTTGAGGGCTTTGGTCTGCTGGCGGAAGAAGCGGCTGCGGCAGTGCAGTTTGCGGAGAAAACGGTGGATGCAGCGGTGGGTGTGTACTGTCCGTATGATGCGTATCTGTCAGCCCTTGGCAGCAGAAAGGGTAATGAGGTAGAAGCACAGTTCAAAGCCACTGTGGAAGCACTGATTCAACATCAGATTCCGTGGCGTATGCTGCGGGAAGGCGAAAAACACACCTGTAAAATGGCATTGTATCCCTCCCTTGACGGTATAAAAGATCTGGTCGCCGACAGGGTGTTTGCAAACGCAGAGCAAGCGGCAAAAGCTGCCTGCGTATACAGAACGACCACCGTTACCGATGCAAACGGTGCGTTGCTCGGGGATGTGTTGGTAAAAACCTATACCGACGGCTCGATTGCTGTCATTGATCGCAGAAACGAAGCGGCAGGTGTAAGATATGGTGTGCTGAACACGCCAAAAGGCACTGTGGAGCTTGTGCTGGACAATTACGGCGTTATGGTATTCGAAAAGGGCGTGCTTGCGACACCTGCGAAGGAAGGTAACACCTATCCCGTACAAAACGCAGTCTTGTCCTTCCCGTACGATAACGTATACCGTCCGCACTTCTTTGTACAGGATACAGCAAAGGTTACCCTGACCGAGCCGATGGATGTGACGGTGTGTGTACGCACCTATCCCGAGCCGTTTACCCTGTATGCAGACGGCAAGGCGGTAGAAGCGAATGAGCCGTGCGATATGTTGACCGAATGCTACTCGCATTTGTACGTAAAAACCACCCTGTCCTTGTCGGCAGGTGAACACACCTTGTCAGCAAAAGTGCAGGATCTGGGCTATTTACCTGCCGTGTTACTGCTTGGTGACTTTATGGCAGACGGTGACATTCTGCGTCCGCGCGGTGCGGAAGCACACGGTGCTTTCTGGCATACCGCAACCGTGACGGCTGATGTAACCCTGTCCGCAAAAGCGGCAGCGATTGTTACCGATGATGTGAAGATGTATACAACCGCTTGCGTTAACGGAGAGTACATCGGTGCGTGTGCATTCCCGCCGTACCGCTTCGCCGTTCCCGAGAAGTTCCGTGGCAAAGAAGCGGTTTTGACCTTACAGATACATACCACGTTAGCGCCGCTTTTCAACGATTTGGCGGCACTGAAAAAGGCGGATATTTTTGTCACCCCGTGGAATGACGTGCCTGCTTCCACCCCCGAAACGGTGGATGTAGCGGCACTCAATATCCGGGTAGAGGAGAATTGATATGAGATTATCGTTGCGTACAGGTACGGTCTGTCACTTTGACCACGATTATATTTTACGGCTGCTTGCCGCCTTGAAGGAATGCGGTAATCCGTTTGACGAGGTGTGGCTTGCCACCTCTTACGGCATTCCGTCGGTGGAACGTGTCAAAGAAGAGGTTAAGGATATGGCGTGGGCGGCAGAGCAGTTCAGAGCGGCAGGTATTGTTCCGTCTATGCAGGTGAGCCGTACCATCGGTCACCACGAAAGTGCACTGAAAAGCTTCGGCGGCGAAGGTGTGTTACCTACATTTTTGACGGTTATGTCCATTGATGGTATAACCTGCCCCGGTGTATTTTGCTGGAACAGTGCCGATTTCCGTCAGTATGTACGTGAAACGCTGGAGGTATATGCTTCCTGGAAGCCCGCCATTGCATGGGTGGATGATGACATCCGTCTGCGCTTGATTGCAAAGTCCAAGGCGCTGTGCTTCTGTGATAACTGTATAGCCGTATTCAATGAAAAGATGGGTACCGATTACACCCGTGAAACCTTAAAACCCGTATTTTACGGGGACCCGAAGGTGCGTGAGCAGTATATTCAGGTGCAACGTGAGACCCTGGCGGATTTTATGGGGGTTATCACGGAGGCGGTTACAACCGTATCTCCCGATACTGTAATTGGTTTGCAAAACGGCGGCAATACCACCATGGTGACCGATACCCAAAAGGCCATTATCGATAAAATTATTGAGGTGTCGGGTAAAACACCCACCTTCCGTGCGGGCGGCGGTTTTTATGATGACCATAAGCCCGACGGCATGCTCACCAAATGTATGATTCTCAATTATATGAACGCCCGTTTGCCCAAAGAGGTAACCGCCCGTTCATGTGAAATTGAAAACCTGCCGTGGACGGTGTACGGCAAATCCCCCGAATGCACCTGCCTGGAAGCGATTATGTACCTTGCGTACGGCTGCAACGAGGCGAGTGTCACGCTGATGAGTGCCAATGATGATATGGCATTTCAACAACGTCTGTTTAACAAGCTGACACAGCATCAGCCGTATTTTGATGCGTTCAACCTGGCGGCGAAGGACACCGTAAACGAGGGTATTGTGGTGTATCAGCCGCCCAAGGCACACCTTGTGAAAGAGAATGAAAAGGGCGAGCCGTTCTTTAACGAAACGTGTATCTGGGATATGGCAGATGCTATGCGTTGGGGCTTGCCGTGGCATGCAGGCCCCCGTGGTAACTGTTATTTTCTTGCCGCTAAAGCGGTGGATTACCTTGCCGAAGAGGATATGGAGTTCTTGTCACGTGAGACGGTGCTTTTAGAAGCGGCGACACTGGATAAGCTGGTAGCGAAAGGATTTGGCGGTTACCTGAAAGCACGTACTGCACTGCAACCCGAAATATATCGCGGCGGTGTGTTTGAATATTTGTCCGACCACCCTGTTTCCAACAGCATTTCTTGGGAAAACATACGTATTCGCAACGGAGCGCCAGGCGTACATATTGTGGGCGAGGACGTGGAAGAACTGTCCCACCTTGTAACCATTACGGGTGGTATCCGTGTTGGTGCAGGTACGGTGCTGGCACCGACCGTAAACGGTGCAAAGTGGGTCATCTCTGCAGCGGGGCTGCAAAATGTCAACATCTCGTTTGCACGTCGTGAGCTGTTACGTGCGGCAGTCGATGCGGTGGCGAAAAAGCCGTTGCCCGCATACGTGGCAACGCAGGACCAGGTGGTATGCGTGCCGCGCGAAGACGAAAACGGCAAGGTGAAAACGGTGACCCTTTTGAACGTATCCTTGACCGACACCGAGGAGCTGGAAGTGGTGATCGCCAATCCTGCAGACACGAGTGGGTATACCTATTTTGACCCGTACGGCAACCCCGAACGACGTCCGTTCGTACAAAAAGACGGCCGTTTTGTTGCCACCTTACCGCCGCTGCGTTGTTGGCGTGCGGTGAGCATTTTGATGTAACCTCTGCGTCAGGAGAGAGAAAAAGAGCGTGCATCCTTTCGGATGTACGCTCTTTCGTTTAGTCAAGTTCGTGGGTGAAAAGGGTAACGTTACCGTTTTTGACCCGTTGCACAAAATCTTTTTCGTCCTTAATAGGCGTTTGTGTTTGTATGCCGCCGAAACGCTTTTGCTTACCTGCTACGTGGTTATCACTGCCCGCCAAGGGTAAAAGACCGTATTTTTCCGCAAACAGCGCCGCCATTTCGTTCTCAAGCGGCTTGCGGTTGGCATTATAGATTTCCACACCGTGTACGTGACGCGGGAATAAGCGGATGTAATCAATGTAGAAATCCTCACGGAACGGGTGTGCGTGGATAATCAGTGCGCCGTTATCTGCTAAAAAGGTTAAGCGGTCGCGGATGTCCATTTGCTCAATTTCGGGGTGGGAAAGCCACCACCATTTATCAAGACCGTAAACGAGAAAATCAGCCCCCTTATAAAACATTTCCACCCCGAAAAATACCGCAAGACCGATGCTTTTGCCGATTTTCACCGCTTGCTCATAGTCGCTGAACAAAAACTGCACACGGCTTTTGTAGGTGGGAAATTCTTCGCGGTGGGCGCCTATATAATGGTTGGTAA
>JAZNXY010000006.1:0-1814 GCA_045594105.1 Acutalibacteraceae bacterium
AACGTTTGATGATGTTCCCATCAGTTTTCCTGCCGATGTTGCGATAATGCCGAGCGTTACAAATGTAACCGCTGTACCAATAGAAAACACGGCGGAATAAGCAAAGGCTTTCTTTGTGTTTTTCTCACCGACACCGCCCACAAAGCCTACGATCAGCGGAACGCTTGAAAGAGAGCAAGGTGTCACTGAAGTCAGAACTCCGGCAAGGAGAGCAAGCAACGGTGCAAGCCACATTTTATTGCCTATATTTTCCGCTATTCGTGAGAGCCAAGCATCTATCATTTACTCCACTCCCATCTCTTTTAGGATTGCTCGCATTTGTTCCTCTGTCAAACCGCCTTGATGAACTGTAAAGGTGTGTTTGCCACCTTCTTTATCTGAGTACATATCAAACTGAATTTCCTTTGCAAGCTCGTCACTTGGAACAAAAGAAGTGCCATCTGCGTTAAAGAATACTTGCGTTGGAATAACCTGCACCGGAACATTGGCGGCAGCATCATAATACTGCCACACATCCACAAACTTGATAAAGGCTTTGCCTTGCATTTCAGCGTTCAACTTTTTCAGCACGGGAGCCATCTGTTTGCAAGGAATACAAGAGTCTGCACCGTAGTCTGCAATAATAGGCAGACCATACTCAGATAGTGTCGCAAAGTCGATTTGCTTGGTGGCATTTAAGCTGAAATCCGCACCTTCAAGATTGCTCGGCAAATCAACAGTTCCTTGTGAGCTTGACGGATCTTCCGCAGGCTTTTCGGATACCGTCTTAAATATCCAAATGCCGCCGATCACGGCAATAATTAAAACGGGAATGAGTATCTTTACCCATAAAGCTGTTTTCTTTTCCATCAGCGCACCTCCTTTCAGATAATTAAGGGTTGAATAAGGTTAAAGAAGTATCCTACAAAGATAATTCCCGCAGTGCAGATTGCAATAAAGATGCCGAGAAGTTTCGGCTTTACTGCCTTGCGGAGCATAATCATTGACGGTAAAGACAGTGTGGTAACACCCATCATAAAGCTGAGGACAACTCCAAGTAATGCTCCCTTTGCAAGCAGAGCTTCGGCAATCGGGATTGTGCCGAAAATGTCAGCATACATCGGAACGCCTGCAACAGTAGCAAGGATAACGCCGAAGGGATTGTTATCGCCAAGTACCTTTACAATAAATTCTTCAGGTATCCAATTATGGATAAAAGCACCGACACCGACACCGACAAGCACGTAAGGAAACACCTTTTTAGCGGTAGATGCAACCTGTTCCCACGCATATTTCATACGGTCAGCAAAATGTAATTCCTCTTGCGGAACATCGAGAGTTTTACCGTTACGGATATATTCTTCCACTTGGTTTTCAAGGTGTAACTTTTCTATGAGCGTGCCACCTAAAACGGCTATCACAAGACCAAGCACTACATACAGCAGAGCGACTTTCCAACCGAAAATGCCCATAAGTAGAACAAGGCTGCCGAGATCCACCATCGGGGAAGAAATGAGGAACGAGAATGTTACGCCAAGCGGCAGACCTGCACTTGTAAAGCCGATAAACAACGGAATGGATGAGCAGGAGCAGAATGGTGTTACCGTACCGAGCAAGGCTGCTACGATATTAGCTCCAACTCCGTGAAATCTGCCGAGTATCTTTTTTGTTCTCTCTGGTGGGAAATAGCTTTGGATATACGAAATAATCAAAATCAGAACACCAAGCAGTACCATAATCTTGATGGTGTCGTAAATAAAGAATTGAACGCTGCCGCCGATTCTGCTCGTGGTATCCAAACCGCAAGCATTGAGTATTGTTCCTATGAGTCGGTT
>JAZNXY010000007.1:0-3493 GCA_045594105.1 Acutalibacteraceae bacterium
GAAATCGGTAGTGGGAAAAGTAGACTTGACCGATGCTGAGGTTGTGGTCGGCGACGTGGATAACAGCAAAAAAGTGGATGCCGTCGATGCGTTGATGATTCTGCAATACGTAGTAGGTAAGATTGACAAATTCCCCGCCGAAGTGGTCAACACCGTGAGCGCAGAAGAACAATACTATTACGCGTTGGATCAACAGTATAAGGTCAATTACTCTGACTTTACCGATCCGATTTCCCTAAGTGCCGATCTGGATCCGGCCGAGTTGGTAGAAAAACTGGGTGGTGACCCGCAAACCGCTCCCGTCGCAGGATATGAGGTTTCTTCGGATTTGAAGTTGTCTTATACTCCTTTGTCTCGGGAAGCGGGCAGAAAAGGGGAACTTTCTTTATACAATGCCGCCGCCAAGGTGGGAGGAACCATTCAAAACGGAACTACTGCTTTAACCTACACGGTGCCGAAATCGGTAAGGGCTTATGATGTGATTCCAATTCAGTATAGTGTGTATTCCTCCTCGCAACAGTTGCCCGTTCATTTCGAAGCTACCGCTTATGAAGAAGCGAAGCGACTGGGCAATACCCCGTGCTACGATGCAAATTTACCCGGACAGGTCAATATGTCGCTGGACTATTTAGGTTATGTTACGGCTGACGACGTTGGGGGTAAACCGATTTTGACTCCCACCGCTACGGGGGATATTCAGGGCAAACAGTATCCTGCTTTTGATGCCTCTGAGCTGATTCGTTCGGGCACGCTGAAAACCGGTGATTACACTTGGCTGAAATTCAAATTTACCAATACCGGTAATACGGTGTTGGACGGAGAAGGCAACAGCGCTTTCCGTTTTGCTCCTCATTTGTATCAATATCAAGGGAATGGCTGGGTGCATATCGGCGATACCCTCAATCTGTACTATCCCTTGCTGGACTATGTATATCCCGGTGAGTCGGGAGAGTTTTGGGTATTATTCAATATCGGCGGCAACAGTCAGCAGTTCGGTATGAAGCCGGGTGATTACAAAGTGGTGATCGACGGCTACCTTCGTACCGAAGGCAGTACGTATAATACCGACGCCATGGCTATTGCAGGAAAACCGGTCACCACCTCCTCGTTTGAGTTTTCGGTCACCGATCAAGGAAAACAGACCGAGCCGCGTGCGGTAGAAAACGGAAAGGGAACGGCCATGTCCCGCAATACTTGGCTGGCAGATCTGGAAGAATTTATGTCTTCCTATACCTCGTTGTATCAGGTGGGATCCACGCTGAGCAACGCTACCTCCGGTACGCTCTATTTGCAAGTGGCCCCCTTTACCGAACAAATTACCCTGCGGGTGATCAATGGCAACAGCAATCAGCTTTCCATGGTGTCCATTCCCGTTACGGTAAACACCGAGGATGTTTCTATTACGCTGAATCCCTATAATAATAACTACGTGGTCACCGAAGACGGCACCCGTACGCCTATGATCATGACCCAGAATATGGTGGATATGCGCGGCAACATCGATCGCGGTCCCAATACGGATGATATCATTGTTAACGACCTGCGCAATATGCAGGAAGCCGGTATCAATACTTTGACCACCACCCACGCCTATACCGGCGATTATACCGGCTTGTACGATATGAGTATGTATATGCTGGATGCTGCGCGTGCGATGGGCTTTAGATTAGAAGGGCATGCTTTGTATCCATATCGAAATTCCTTGGCCACCTCCCGTGTGCGTGCCTCCGATCGCTCCATCAGTCTTGGCAATCAGCGGGATATGTTTAATATGGTCGGTGTTGATGCTGCCAACGGTATTTTGGCCTTTTGGAATTTGGTGCGATACGGTGATATTTATCATTACGATCCCGTCACAAAAACCGTGCCGATCGCCATTGAAGAAAACTACGGTTGGATGAACTCGGTGCTCAACTGCCGTTTTGGCATTGGCAACAGTTATAGCGACCGTCTGCTTTGGAAGTGGTTAGAAAAGGCTTACGATGGAGATATTGACAAGTTAAACCGAAAGTACGGTTCTTCTTATGGCGAATTCAAAGAAATCTCTTTGTCTGACCAAGGCGGTGTGCAAGAATTAGACGGATTGGTTTTAAATAATTCCTCTGCGGTGTATCACGATTGGAATGCTGCTACCATGGAGTTGGATGTTTTCCGAACCACCGAGCGGGTACGCAATTATAAAGAAATGTTGCGGTCAATGAACGTGCCGTCAGCAAAAATTGCCTTGCGTAGCGAAAACAGTATTTATATGGCGGGGGGCATTTCTCAAACTACCGACAATGCCCATTATCGTTACATCTACTACGAACAACGCCGTGCGGCGGCCATCCCCGAAATTATGGCGGCATCCGGCATTGTGTATTCCGACAGCGGCTATAGTGCCTACGCCTTTACCGATGCAGAAGTATACGAACTGACCCGTCAGGCGGCAAAAACCGGCTTCGTGACCGCCAAGACTCCTCCCTTTAATCATATGTACGATCCCATCATTACCCAGTCTTTGGGCAACATATATTATTCCGATTATATGGCTTTGGGCAATGCGGATAAGTTGATTATGATGAAGCGGAACAGTTCCTTGTTTACCTATTGGAAAGCCATGTATGAAGCAGGCGGTATTCCCGGTACCATGTGGATGGACTATAACTGCGATTTGTACGTGACCACCACCCAATACAAAGAAATGCAATTTTTTAAGCAAAAGATAGCCGAAATGCTGTCTACCGAAGAAGGCAAAGCATGGGCAACCTCCGTGCCTGACGAAGCAACGCAGTCCCCTCTTGCCGACATCGCCGTGGGCGCATACAGTTATCCCGAAAGCTATATCAACAATTGTATCGCCAATCTGCCTCACAAAAATATCATTATGGATTTTTGCAACTAATTGAAGAAGGTGAACCGAATGAAAATGATGCAACAGAACATAAAACGTTGCGGTATTTTGTTATTGGCATTGATCATGCTTATAACAGCGATGCCCCTTACTCTTGCCCAAAGCGACGTAGTATACGGTGACGTAAACGGCGACGGTCAGATTGCTGCCAGCGACGCACTGGTTGTATTACAGTTTACCGTGGGCAAAACCACTCCCACCGAGCAACAATCCGAGAGCGGAGACGTAAATGCTGACGGTAAGACCAACGCCTCCGACGCCTTGGATATTTTGAAATTCGTGGTGGGAAAAATTAAGATTTTCACTGCGCAATTGGTCAATTCTATGACTGAAGAAGAACGCTTCTATTACAATTTGGACCAACAGTATAAAGTAGACTATTCAGATTTTGAGGAGCCTGTCGCAATCAGCGACGATATGACACCCCAAGAACTTGTAGATAAACTGGGCGGTACACCCGAAACCGGCGACGTAGAAACCTATCGGACTGTGGACGGTAAATTGGTATATACACCTCTGTCTAACGAATCGAAACGATTGGGTGAACTGTCGAAATACAACTCCGCCAAAAAGGTTAGCGGCACTTTGAATCTGGGCGGG
>JAZNXY010000008.1:0-25301 GCA_045594105.1 Acutalibacteraceae bacterium
AAAATTGTAAAAGAGGAGATTTATATATGAAAGCAACCGGTATTGTACGCCGTATAGATGCTGATGTTATAATAACACCAAAGTGAGATAAAGCCTTAGAAATACTGAGCTTTCGGGCAATTTTTGAAGAAAAATTTTTGACAAAAAATAGCACATTTTGACCTATACATAATAAAAGCGAGGTGAATTTTCACCTCGCTTTTGTATTAAAAATTATCTAAAATGTATGGTTTGGTTTTTGTGTCAATCATAAAAAATTCTTCGGCAGGGACAGGGTCGTTCTCATAATCAACAAGCTTTGCTCTGCGTTTTTCAAGTGGGTTTCTTTCTTCCCACTCCATAAAAGCAATCAATCGTTCTTTAATTAAAGACTTATTTGTCCATTCTTCGCACCAATGTTCAAACTTTTGCATTATTTCTTCAGGTGTAGTAGGTTCGATTCCGTGCATCCAATGTCCATAATATAGCTCTGTCGGCATCAAAGCATTAATAAAGATTCCAGGCCGAATATAATATTCCTCTTTAGAAAAACTACTTCCTTGAATCAAAAAAGAAATTGTAAACTCGCCAATATCTTTTGTCCACCGTTTATTCTTTTTCTTAAATCCTTTTGCTTTCAAATAAGGCTTTACATATTCAGTTAATTCTTCTTCGGGTAAAAAGTTTTTCACAAAATCACCGCCTTTATTTTATTATATCACATTTAATTTCAAAAAGTAAATCTTGCGGTATATTTCTTCCAGAAATACAGATAATAACAACACAATTTGTAATTTAAGGAGAAATGTATATATGAAAGCAACAGAAATTGTGAGAAGAATTGACGACCTTGGTCGTGTGGTTATACCGAAAGAGATTAGAAGAACTATGCGGATTCGTGAGGGAGACCCGTTGGAAATATTTACCGACAGGGATGGGGAAGTGGTGTTCAAAAAGTACTCGCCTGTGGGGGAATTATCGCCGTTTGCGGTGCAGTATGCAGATGTGCTGACCCGTGCGTGCGGTTTGACGGTACTCATTTGTGACCGTGACCACGTGATAGCAGCGGCAGGCAACAGCCGCAAGGATTTTGCCGAGCGACGTATCAGCAGCTCCCTCGAGGAGTTAATGGACCGCCGGCAGACCCACGTTGCCGAAGCGGGTGGTGTGCATAGGTTACAACCCGTAGAAGGTATGGAGAGATATGCCGCAGTAGCGGTGCCGATTATAGCGGCAGGTGATGTAACCGGTGCGGTATGTATGCTGCAAGCCGAAAGCGGGGCAGTGCCGTCTGAAGGGGATGTCAAATTGGCACAGGTTGCTGCCGCTTTTTTGGGAAAACAAATGGAAGAATAGAAAAATGCGTCACAGCGAGCTGCTGTGACGCATTTTTTATCATATTACAGTGCGAATTGTTTTGCGTAGGCAGTGCCTTTTTCGGTCAATGCACACCGCTCACGCTCATCCACGGCTACAAGTCCCATATCGGTCAATTTAGCAAATCCTTCCTCTGCGAGAATGGCGATGCTGCCAATCACGTGGGAGAAGCCCAGCAGCTTGGCGGCTTCACGCACTAAACCGTCGTGCGGAATACCAATCTGTGTGAACAGCACGTAGCACATGGCATTTACCATTTCAATATACGGTATCTCCGCAGGATCACGGCGTACGCCTTCCTTTTCGTTAACACGAATGATATGGTAGGCGTTCGGATCTTGCGATTTGTTCCAATACACCGCTTCCTCACCGTCCATAGTGACGAAGGGGTACAGGTTTTCCAACAGATTTTCGAGATAACCAAACAGGCGGACGCCGCTACGTGTAATGCCAAAGCTGTCCAACACACGTTTGAACAGTACCGTACGGTAAATGGGTGCTTCCGCATCCAATACTGTTTCCAGCGAACGCAACAGCGTGTAATCATGTACACCGGACAACAGCTCTTCTGCGGACAGCGGTGCATTATTGAGCACCGCTACGGTGTACGGCTGTATACAAGCAGGGGTTGCGGGTGCTGTCGGTTGCTCAGCGGGTGCGGCTTCTTCAACAGCGGTCTCGCCTGTGGGGGTGAGGGGGTCCTCGGTTACTTCGCGGACCACTTCATCCGTCGACACAGCCGTTTCTGTTGTATCTTCCGCCGCTTCTTCGGCAACCTCCTCCTGCGGCTGAGCCGTTTCTTCTTCGGCTTTCCTCTTCGCTTCTTCCTGCAGGCGATGCACCTCTGCGACAATGCGTTTGATTTCTTTGTGACGGTTATCCCACCAATCCATCGTCCAGATACGCATCACATTCCAGCCAAGGTCACGCAAAATATTGATTTGTGCGAGCTCACGGTCACGGGTGGTTTTGGCGGCACCGTAGCTGCTGCCGTCCAACAAAATGCCCAGGATGTAGGTGTCGGGATGCTCGGGATCGATAACGCCGACATCAATTTTGTATTCTGAGCGACCAACGTTAAGGTCGGTATCAAAGCCCTCTGCTTTCAGCAGGGTGCGGATGCGTTTGGCAATGCCTGCTTTGACCGATTGCAGCTGCGAAGAGGAGCTCTCGTTCAATGCCATTTCCTCGCCGCCTGCATATGCAAGGAACGCCTTCAATGCCACAACGCCTGCGGCATCGGTTTTGGAAAGGTCGATCTGGTCGGGGGTGAGGGTGGAGAACACAATCATTTCACTGCGTGCACGGGAAACGGCAACGTTAAGACGACGCCAGCCGCCGTCACGGTTCAGCGGGCCGAAGTTCATATACACCTTGCCGCTTTCGTCGGGACCGTAGCCGACCGAGAACAGAATCACGTCACGTTCATCACCCTGTACATTTTCCAGGTTTTTGATAAACAGCGGTTCTTCGCTTTCGTACATCCATTTTTCCAAAACGGGATCGTTGACACACGCATCGTTCAGCAAATCGTCAATGAGCACCTGCTGTGAAATGTTGAAGGTGATAACACCGACGCTGAGCTTGGAAAGCTCCGGATCGTGACAGCGGCGACAGATCTCCGCAACAACCGCTTCGGCTTCCGCACGGTTACGGCGGCCCTTTCCACGTTCAAACACACCGTCCACGTGTACGAGTGACACCTTGGATTCACGGTCATTGACCGACGGGAAGGTGAACAGCTTGTTTTCGTAGAATTGGTGATTGCTGAAGGAAATAAGACTTTCATGACGAGAACGGTAGTGCCATAACAGGTGCGTTTGCGGCATATTAATGGCAAGACAGTCATCCAGAATGCTTTCCAGATCTTCGGTGTCCAGATTTTCTTCATCCACCGCATTGGTGGCAAAGAAGGTGGTGGGCGGCATCTGCTTCGGGTCGCCTACGATAACAGCGTCCACACCACGTGCCAGTACACCCACGGCTTTACATGTGGGCAGCTGAGATGCCTCGTCAAATACCACAATATCGAAGGGCTTACGCTTGGGATCGAGATACTGTGCTGCGGAAATCGGACTCATCAGCATACACGGACACAACCGAGGAAGCAGATGCGGCAGCTGTTCAAAGAGACGGCGAATGCTCATACCTCTGCCGCCGCTCTTGATGTTACGCTGCAGAATGCCCAGCTCCGAGGTCTGTGCGGCTTCACCGGTGAAGTCGGGAACATTGGCCGCAAGGCGGCAGAACAGCTCCTGACGGACCAGGTCGGTAAACTCTTTATCAATACGTTTGTATTGTTCGATTTTTTCGTTGAATACAGGGCCGGAGAAGGCATTGAGAATGCCCTGCTCGTCAATGGCGGTAACAATCAGTGCTTTGTATGCCGCTTTTCTGTAAGCAGGCAGGATAACCTCGTGTGCAGCACCGTTGCAGTATGCTTCCACCAATGCCGCAAGACCGATATCCTTTGCTTCACCTGCAATGCCGACAAAGGTAATCCAATCCTTAAGGTCGTCGGCATTGGCCAGAATGGTGTCACACAGCTCAATCTGTCCCGAAAGCCAATCGGCGTTTTCCTGCTCTTTCAGGCAAAGCAGTTCATAGCACGTCGCTCTGCTTTGACGGAAGGATTCGTAATTTTCCACCATAGCACAAGCCGCTATGACAGCCGTGTTGTCGGCACAAAGGGTGGTACGGGCAACGTAGTTGTCGGTATACTCCTGCACAGCGATAATATGGCACCGTGCCGCTTCTGCCTGTTCCTTGATGCTTGCCCAATCGGTGTCAAGCCCCTGATACCATGTGCCGAGGTCATCACCGTAGGTTTGCAGCAGCGCTTCTGCCGCTGCCTTTTCCTCCTGCATACGGTACAGCACCTTCACCGATTCCACGATGTCGGGAACAGCATCTATAGCAAACTCTGCGAGTCTCTTCTGCTGCTTTCGCTGGCCTATCATTTTGGGCACCAGCCACTGTGCGGACAGGTCAACACATTCCTGCAGCAGTGCAGTACCGTCCTGCTCGAGAAATGCTTCTGTCCAGGATTTTAAGAGATATTCTCTTCGTTTCAGATACTCCATGAAATGGGTAGCCATTTTTTGAACAGCAGAGAAATATTCGGTGGGCTTTTCTGCTTTGATCCAGCCCTTTGGAAGCTTACCGCAGGCGGCAATGCTTGTGGCAAGGGACAACAGCTTTTCCATCGAAGCGATATCGGTCACAGCACCGAAGGACAGCATTTCGGAAAGGCGTGCGGCGTGCGGAATAAAGGTTTGTGCCGCATCACGGTAAGCTGTGACGGTGGGTGCGAGTGCCTGACGAAGCTGCTGGGTATACTGCTGTACGCCGACAGCACACAGCGGATGGTTATGGGGATGTCCTAATGCTTTACCTGCTGCGACCAACCGCTCCAGAACAAGAATATGGCTGTCAAACATATGCCGATCGGTGTTTCCTGCAAAGTTCGCATCAAACACCACAAGGTCAGGTGCATCCGCATGATCCTCGTATTCGTTGATAAGACCGTACACCGAATACCCGCAAGGCAAAACGGTATGCAGCTGTACGGCATAGTGGTCTAAGTTTTCACGCAGCTCACGTAACCGCTCCGCTTTTTCCGCATATTGCTCGGGTGTTTGGTCACGGGTAACCTCCGATGCAATACGGAGCTGTTCAAGCACAGCACGTTTTTTCGTTTTATTGGAGTGCAGCTCCAGACAGAACGGTGCGATGCCAATGCCTTCCAAGCGCTTTTGCACCACTTCGAGAGCGGCCTTCTTTTCCGCAACGAACAGCACCGATTTACCCTGTGCAAGTGCGTTGGCAATCAAAGATGTAATGGTCTGGGATTTACCGGTACCGGGCGGGCCGTGCAGAACGAAGCTTTCTCCGCTGCAGGCGGCTTTAATGGCAAACAGCTGGGATGCGTCTGCCGGCATCGGCAACAGGGTGCCTTCCTCCGAAACCTGATCGCCGATTTGCATAGGTTTGGCTTCCCAAGCCAACTTGCCGTCTATCAAGCTGCGTACAATCTTGTTTTTGAGCAGGTCTTCGCTGCGATTGCGCATGTCGTTCCACATCACAAACTGCGAGAAGGAGAAAATGCCCAGGTAGGCGGATTCCAGAATGTCCCATCTGTCCTGTCCCATCATGGCTTTACGCAGAATCGTGAACACACGGCGCAGGTCAACACCGTGGTCATCCATCGGCAAGGGGTCTAACCCTGCAACGTTGATACCGAAATCCTGCTTCATTTTTTCGAGAATAGTGACGTTGATCTGCGGCTCGTCATCACGCAGACGCACAACGTAGCCCTTGCTGCCGCCACGACGTACCAACTCTACCGGCAACAGCACGACCGGTGCGTACCGTGCTTTAGAGCTGTGGGCGTTTTCGTACCAACGCAGTAAGCCGAGCACCAGATACAAGGTGTTTGCACCGTTTTCCTCCAATGCCGTTTTCACGTTGCGGTACAGGGTTTTCATAGTCTTGGTGAGCTCGCCCTCGCTGTGTATGGAGCGCAGGCGGCCGTTTTTGTATTCAGAGGAAACCAAGCCGGCAAATTCACCGGGATCGTGCATGGTTTCAAAATCAAACTTAGCGACACCCTTCCAGTCGGTCGGGCGGGGAAGCACGGAAAAGTCTTTGCCCTCGGACAAAGCATCCTCCAGGTCATCCAACGACGTGGTGAGCAGGGGAACGATGTTTTTGGAAAAACGCAGACTGATAAGATTGTTGCGCAGACCCAAATCCAGCAGCTTACGTTCCCACTGTACCATTTTCGGCACGGCCTGCGGATCGAAAGCATCGGGCGAAACGTCGATGGTGTCTCCCATGGCACGCGGTGCGTACAATCCGCCGGTCTCCTTGGGCAGATCGTGTTCAATGTGCCAGCCGTCAGCACCGTGTACTCTTTGCGGAATGGGCGTTACGCCGCAAAGACGTGCACGCTTGACGTCGATGATGCATTCAATGGGATCTTTGCCCAGAAAATGCCGTTCGGCAGCAGCCGTGGCATCGTCGAAGGAGGCGTTTTTGCCGTTGACCACCAGGGTGGTTTCCATAACGGCAATTTCATTGACACCCTCCGCCAAACGCTTGGTAATCATGGCAGGATCATCTATTACCGCATCGGCAAAGGTCAGTTCGTCCAGCCAGACACCGGTAAAAATGTGCCCTGTGGTCATAATCAGCAGGGGATGTAAGCCCACCGCCTCCAGACAGGAGGCGTACAACAGGGTCAAATCCATACAGGTCCCCATTTTCTGCTGCAGCACCATATCGCATAAGCGGATACGCTGCCCCGTTTCCTCAAAGCTGGCAGGGCAGATACAATAAATGAGGTTTTCCTCTTTCAAGGCACAGAACAAAGCCGCTGCCTGCTTAAGTACACGGTCGGGGTCTTGATAAAGGTATCCCGTAAATGCAGAATCACCTGTCCATTTATGCAGGTAGGTTGCCGCACGGGAAATAACGGTCGCCAGAATCGGATGATTCGGGGTGACAAATGCGGTAAGCAATTCCGGATGATTGGGCTGACCGCTCCACTGGTCGAATGCCAAAATGGAAATGGGCTTTGTTACGGTAGCAAGCACCTCTTGTGCAGAAAGCGTAGCACGCAATTCACCCTCCAACCGTTCGGTCATACCTGCCAGGAAATCCGCATCCAAATGCAGGTCTACCGTGGTGATTTCATAGGATTTTCCGGCAGGAATAAAATTTATATCCACCGTTAAAGGGGTGGCAAATGCCGGTACCGACTCGAAGGATAACTTCAGGTGGCTCAAATCGTTTTCGGATGTGTTGGTAATGGTTACGCTCTGCACCATGCGCACACCGTTGCGGTGCAGGGCATAGTTAATGACAGGCGCAACAGCCATAGACAATTGTATGGTGTTATCCGAGGAAACCGACACGGTGATTTCCTCGTTGACCTGTGTTTCCTCCGCAGGTGTGGCTTCTTCTGCGGACACCGTGGGGGTTTCCATGGCTTCAGCAGCCATGCTTTCAGGGGTAGTCTGTTCCATATGTGTTCCTCCATGTTTTGTACTGAGGTATAAAAATCGAATGGTATAACTATATGTAATCATATCATAAAAAAGCGGAGCAAACAAGACATTTTTACCTTTTTTGACACTTTACACACATATGTCTTTTTTTATAAAATTCTATTGCTTTTAGCCGCCCGATTTGATAGAATTATATTTGTATAATTATTGGCTTTTTTGTAGAAAAGCCGCATATGCTTATGAGGAGTACAGGAGGATTTGAACACTATGGTATCGATACCCGAAGAGATGATTCGCAGCGGAAAAAGAACGTCGGTAGGAAGCATTGTTTGTAAGCATAAGGTGATAGAAAACGGGGTGCCGACTCTTTTCTTGCATACGGCAATTCCTATGACATTGGAGCAATTCAGACCTAACGGAGCAGGTGAACGGGATTTTTCCGTTATGAACGAAGCATTTTCTATGTTGGATACGCATATGAAGAAAGCACTCTTCAGTTATAAAGGTGCCTCTGCCCAGGGCGAATACGGTGTTTTTACCTTCTCTGCGCCGGAAGGATGGCACAGTCTTGCCGAAATGACTCTGCCGCTGAAGCCGCAGGTGGCGTTGCACATTTTTGAAGCGGTATTGAAAACAATTGAGGAATATCGCCAATGTGATGTCAATGACAACGGATATAGACCGCTGTTGTTTATCTGTCCTGAAAGCGTGTACGTGACATTTGATCCAAGCGGCAATTTCAAGGACCTGCAGCTACTGCCGATGCCGTACGATCCGCAGGCGATGTATGAAGGGATGCCGCGTGAACTGGGTCGCACACAGCCGGATATCTCTGCGGATATTTCTATGGCAGCATATTTGTATTTACTCATAAAATATACCGCTGACAAACCTTTTGACCAAGCGATTTATGCGCAGTGTGACCGTCTTGCGGAGCAATGCCTGTCTCCGTTTCCGCAGCGTCGTCCCTCGTTGGAGCAGCTGCTTGCCGCTGTGCAAAACGGTGAGGACACACAAGCTGTCTCCGATAAAAACAGCGGGGAGAGTGCCGACGACGGATATATTATCATCTCCGGCAAAGACGACACGACGGCACCTGTTGCACCGACGAGATCCGAAAAACCGAAGCGTAGCATTTTTGGCGGAAAAGGCAGTAAAAAAGCAGCTAAGCCGAAAAAGCCGAAGAAGAAAAGTGCCATTGTTTCGGCAATAGGCACGGTGGAGGACCTGTTTTCTACCCAAGCCGCAGATGAAGCGGAAGAAGACTAAGCTGTACAGTAGCATGGAAGGGATGTACGAGGATAATGAGTGAACAACCGACCAGATTGCATGTGAATCGCATGAACTTTGTACATGAAGGAAAGAAGTATTTCTTCACTGTACAGGATAAGTTGAACGAAAGCGGTCGCGGCAAGGATATTTATGTTGGTAAGTTTTGTCGTGATCAGGGCACGGAGTTTGCCAACGAGTCGCTGCCTGCAGGTGTGCAGTTTGATACGTTGTACTGTTTGAAGGAAGCGACCGTATACTTGCCAATCGATGGGCAGAGCTATCCGCAGCACCGTCAATTTTGGGATTTCTTTCCCTTTGAGGGGGATAATCTGCGACAGATAGTGGCACTCAACGACGACGCACGTCGGATGGCGGGACTTATCATAGACGGCACGATGGATCCGTTTGGAGCAGGCGACAAGCAGGCGTTTAAGTGTGCTGTAGTGGAGCCGCTGTACGTACCGTTTGATGTCAAGCTGTTTCCTACATGTCGGGAAAAGATCGACTGTTTACTGCAAATTATTGCGGGTTTGAATCAGTTGGCCAGAAATAAGACGCTGAAAAAATATAAAATCGTAGCACACCGTGATTTGAAGTTCAAAAATGTGATGGTGGAATACGGGGAAGGCGGCACCTACCGCTTACGCATCATTGATTTTCCTTCCGTCAAGCTGTATAACAAGGAAGGCGACAGAGGGGAATCGCACACCTTCCTCGGCTTCTTCTCCACCGAGAACACCGCCCCGGAAGACGTGATACCCAGCTACAGCATCACCGCCAAAACCGACGTTTTTGCTTTGGGAACGATGCTGGCAGAGATATTTGAAATATGGGATTTAGAGGGTGAGTCCGAGAAGAATCCGCTGTCCCTGTTATACAAAACGGTGGGCAATATTGATTTTTCCGATGCACGGCAGTGCGGTCATTTTTACGAGACAATGAACAAAACGTATGCGTATGAAAATGCCGATGTTGCCGGTTGGCTGGAGCAGGTGTTGGCAGCACATGACAAGGCCGCCTGCTGGGATGCCATCACGTTAACCTGTCCGGACGTTCGCAGACTGTTTCGGGCGGCTACGGCAATTGATCCGTCACACCGTATGACACTAAGACGTTTTGAAGAAGAGTTAAAACAGATATCGCGCGGCTTGCATTCGAAAACGGTATCTGTCAGCCATACAGAGGAAAGGGAAGAAACCGTGGAGCAGACAGTATATTTTTTGGTGGATACCACGCAAAAGGACAGTTATTGTGACGCTTATCTTGCTGCGATGCAGAATGTGCTGGCGACCATGGATAAGGACACGAAGGTAGCTGTTTTATCCTATGGCAGTGAGCATATGCAGCGACCGCTGCATCCGAACACCGATATGTTCCAAGCGGATCGGCTGGAGCATACTTTTGTGTCGGAATATGTAAGACGGTTGCCCGCAACGATTCGCGGAAAAATGGATGTCAGCATGGTCAAGCGTTGTTTGCACGACCTGCTGATGTACCTTAAGAGTACGGCGAATCGTCAGCGCTTTAACGGAGAAATACATATTTTTGCACCCGAGGCACCTAACGAGGGGAATGCCGGTCAATTTTCTGTTTTTGAGATCAATGCGGAAGGGATCACTGTGGAGACCTACTACAGTGGCAGCCAGATTATGCAAACCTTCGGTAAAAGCACCGATAAGGTGTACGTACACACCTTTAATGACGGAGGTGCTGTCAACAGAGATGCTTGGTACACACTGATTCCCTTGCCTGCCGAACGCCCCGTGCCGTTGCAGGCAGGTGTGCAGGCACAAGCGGTGACACCAACGGTGGTTGCAAACGAGCAGACGCCTATTCGTCGAAAAGGCCGTGGTTTTTGTCTGGTCGGCGGTGCACCCAGAAGATAAGTTCAGGATAGCGCAGATGATGTTCTGCAAGAAAAGGGGTATTGTTTATGAATGAGAAACAAAAGTTAGAACGTGTCAAGCGTTTCTTTTGCTCTTTGCGCAGCCGATGGAAATGGGCATTGCTTGCGTTGGTAGCCGCCGCAGGCGGTATCTGGTTACTGGTCAACACCGAGCAGGAAGATGCTTTTTGGCTTAAGCTGGTGTCAATTGCGGTTGTTGCAGCAGTTGTTTTCTTCCTGTTTTGGTTTTCGTCTTTGTTTATTGTTAACTATACCAAGAAACGACTGACAGAGTATAATACCAACGGCGGCTACAGCTCCGGAAAGCCGGAAGGGAAAATAGGACTTAGTTTTTCTCGCTTACTGTCCGTCGGCGAGCGGTGGCAGGCACTGATTGATTTAAGAGAACTGTGTGATTACAGCAGCTTTTGCTTCCGTGGTGCCGCTCCGTCTTATGTACGCATTCAGTGGTTGAGAACGGACGATCTGGGATGGGACGATCCACGGGATGTGGTTAAGTCCTGGCCAAAAAACAACAAAATTATTTATGACGTTCCTTTCTCGGAATTCGGAACGGAAAAAACGCGCTTGTGGATATCCCGTAAATGCGACGAGGACGGGGAATATGTCGAGGCATTTTTAACCTCTCCCGATGTCATAGAAACCAATAGTGAAGAGTATGCAAATGCGGAAAGAGTACCGTTAATGTTAAATGAACCGTGTTTATTGGCATACGAAGTAATTGAGGAAAACCCCGACGGTACGCAAACCCGTAAAGAAGAGCAGGTTGGCGTGATTACTTGGATAGGAGGGAACGGCTGATGTTACAAGCGGGATATGTTTTTTGCAGTCGCTGCGGTCACGCAACGCAGGATGCGTACTATCATAATGCGGGTCAGCAATTATGGGTGCAACTGCGCCGCACGATGTTCGGACGGTTTACGGTCACGAAATACGTGCCGCCGCATATGCAAGGCACGCCTGAGGGCGCTGACAGTAGGATTAAGCGTGTGCGCCTGTCTTCAGCCAATATCAATGAGGCACACAGATTACAGCATACCATCGACGTGAGATGCTATGACGGCAAAAAATGGGAAGAGCTTACCTTTGTGCGTTCCTGTCCGTTTTGTGTGGGACAGAGAAAAGAATGGAACCAGGCGGCCCCCATCATCGAACTGCTTGGTGATCTGCCGACCTATGTTATTGCGGTTGCGGGTGCACGTTCGGTTGGTAAATCCTGCTGGATTCATGCGTTGGCATGCCCGACGAACATCAACAGGGTGAATGGACAGAGAAACAACCGTAATACACATATAGGATATTTGTTGGGGCCGGCTGAGCACGTAGACGAAGTGATTCCCGCACCGAATCCGACACAGCCGAATGAACGTGGTGCAACATCTATGCTGTACATCAAGAAACGGATGGTAGGTGCTACCGCCGTTCCGGTGGCGCAGGTGTTGGTTGTGGACTTTGCGGGCGAATTGTTCTCCGATAATAACGAGAGTGATTTTGATGCGGAAGCCGCACATATTTTTGATGGTGGCGAAGGATACAGCGGTGTGGATGCGGTCGTATTTATGACCGACCCCAATCCGCAGGAGGGCTATAGTCTTGCCAGAACTTACGAGCGTGCCAAAGGCAGCTATAACTCTTTTAAGGAGAAGCCCCTTGCCTTTGTTATGAACAAGGCGGATATGTGGGTTGAAAATCCGCCGATGCATCATATCAACGGAGATGTGACATTAGGAGAAGTGCCGTTACTCAGTGAGCATACCTTCGCACGACAGGATGCGACCATATACGGCAAAGAAGAGCTGCAAGAGCGTGTTGCATTGCAGACCTATATTTTGAAAAAAGAAAAAGCGTTGGTGCGAGCCATTTGTGATGAAATGCGTGGTGCCGGCTTCTTGGTGAAGTCCACGAAGCCGTTCACAAAGAAGGTAAAGGTAAAGAACCCGATTACCAACGAAGAAAGAGAAACAGACGTCGCTATGGTGGATTTCAGAGAATCTATGAACGTGATGGATCCGCTCATCTGGATTTTGAACGAATTGGATATTTTCCCCATTGACAACTAAAACAATGCTTTTTGAAAGGAGCGGGACTGTTGGCACAGTATATTATCTACTCGGGCGGTGCAAACGGATACAAGTTATATGCCGCACATCCCGATTTTCCCGAGGAATATCGTGAACAGGTAGAAGCTTTATATGTGAGACAACGAATAGCAACAGGTGCCGATGCACTGTTACATTGCTATCGTTTCGCTCCGTTGAAGGACAGATATATTTTCTCTGTTATTTATAAAGGTTGTGTGTGTGAGGGCGAGAGAAGACCGTTTTTTGCTACGGTCAACTGGCTGTTTACCGCACAGGAGGCAGATGAGTTTTTGGGGCGAAATGTGCAGACGGGGTTTGCCCGGCTGGCACAACAATCGGATGAGATATTGCTTGCCAACGGATACACCTTTCCCAAAACGCAGCCGATTGTTTCCGATTACCGTGAAAGCATCACCGTCAATGCACAAAAAGCACTGCTGACGGCGGCATACAATGCGATGCGTGCGAGCACGGACGAAGACAAGACGCTGTCGGCACAGGTGTTCTTGGGCTGTGCACAGGGAGAAAGCTTGTTTTCCCCGATTTTTTGGCTGCTGAATGTTATACCGCCACGTATGCGCAGGCATATTTCATTCCATATCGGTGCGGTTTCTGCGGAGGAAACGCAAGGCGTATCGGTAGCGGTGACCTATGACGAGATGTTTGCGAAGATGTCTGCCACCGGAGATTATGTCGGCACAATGGCGGTTCGAAAAATCATTGTGCTGAAGGATACGTTTTCTGCATTTTCCGAGCCGGTGTCGGTTGCTGAAGCATTTTTGCTGTTATCGCCTGAACAGAAGTGTCGTTTGAATACACTGTTTTTACGTTCGGATAAAATCGATGGCTTCTGGAAGTACATTATGGCGGTGTATGCGAAGAATACCGATATGACAAAGGGTGCTGCTCTGGCAATACTGATTGGTGAAAGAGGTTTTGCGGAGGCCATCAACGTCGGTGCTTTTTCGGACCAGGAGCTGCTGGAAATGTACCGTGAAAAGCAGAAGCTTTCCGCACATACTGCACTGCTTGCTTTGCTGGAAGAGCGGGTACAGCCGTTACTGCCTTCTGTGCAGGAAGCGTCCGCTTCAGAGACGGAAGACAGGTTTGACCAAGAGGATCAGAAAAAGCACAAAAAAGAAGAGGACGAAGAAGACCGCAAAAAAGAGCATGGTGAGCGGGAACAAGACCGTGATAACGAAGAAAAGAAGGCACAGCATCACAAGAAGAGCAAAAAGCACAAAGCTTCTTTTAAGAAGTTTTTCAAAAGGTGCGGTAAGCTTATAGGACGGCTCTTCAGAGTGTTATTGCCCTTCCTGTGCATCGTGGCGTCCTGGTTATTGCCTGTTATTGTCGGTGTAGGGATGTTCTTTTTGGGCGTTTTGGCCGTCAAGCTGTTACCGTCACAGTTCTTGTGGCTTGCGTACGGCATACAAATTGCCGTATTGATGCTTATGGCAATGCCGTTGGGCTACTTTGCGATTTCTCTCACGCAGCATCAGATTGCACGTTGGAAGGAAGCCCGCAAAGAACGCCGCAAGGAAGAGGAGGATGCGAAATGATATATGCACTGATCATGGCCGCCGGCTTGATCATTGTTGCTTTGTTATTTGTACAATTGAACAATGAAGCACGTATGCAAAACAAGCAGGTAAAAAAGTTTTTTAACAAGCTGGCATTATACGTGTATTATGTGCCTGAAAACGAAGACGATGGTGAGCGTGTTTGCGGTGTCTATCCGATTGTATCAACCAGTATCACCTGCGGTCGACGTTGCCAAGGGCAGCATCAGTTGGATTTACCCATTCCGACCGACGACAAAGGCCTTGCAGGTACGGCTGCGGAGTTTTTCATCGAGCCGGACGCAGGGAACTTACAGCTGTTTGTACGCCCGTTGGAGCAGAAGGAAATGTGGGTCTGTAACGCAGATCGCTCCCGGACGGTGCTGTTAGTGAAGGATGAAGCACCGTATTTGCTGGGAAACGATAACGGAAAGGTTACCGATGCCGTGGACAGGCAGAGCATGGGGGGATCGAACTATCGCATCCCTCGGCCGCCTGCAGAGGTATCGTCGGGTGTTCATAAGCCGGATATTTCTACCGAAAAGAAGCCCTTGCGTTTGGGATACAAAGTGCTGATGGGCAACACATTGTTTGAAATAGACTATGACAGGAGGGGACAGTAATGCCAAGAAGAGCAAATACCACCACCAAAGCGTTTGGCGTTCGTCTTTTGATTGCCACCTCCTTTTTCCTGATTGTTTTGATGTTGTTTGTAAACTTTGCAGGGTTACGTGTGGTTACGCCTGTACGTATTGCAGATTGCTCCGCCCGGTTGGAGGTGCTGAAAGGCGATTTGGAGTATGCCCAAAATCGTGGTGCCGCACAAGACGAGATAGACGATATTAAAGGCAATATCAACTATTACGAAGAGCGGATTACTATGTTGGAAAACCGTGAAACCTTATACTTGGTGTCGATGGCTTTTCTGGCGTGTCTGTTAGGTCTGGTTGCGTTCCTGCAACAAATGAAAACACCGGTTGTTCAAAAGGTTTCGATGACGGGCGGCAGAACAGAGTATACGTATTATCGTCATTTGACCGCACCGTTGTGTGCGATATGTATATTGCTGGCGGTAGGTGTTTCCTATCGCAGTATTTTCTCGTGGGAAGTGTTCGATTGTGTGACCTTGATAGCGGCTGTAGCGGTAGGCGTCATTGTCTTTTTGGTGTATCGCAAAAGCCCGTATATTGCAGCACGATTAAACACAAGAAAAATCGGGGATACAACCTTTACATACGGTGACGTGTTGTTTATACTGCCTGCAGTCGGTATTTTGCTGCTGCTTGCCGTTAACTTTTTGTTTGGCGTTACGGTGAACGGTGCAAAGCTCTGGCTGAACGTATTCGGTGTTGTGTTACAGCCGGGTGAATTTATCAAGGTGCTGCTTGCTGTGCTGTTTGCATCTGCATACGGTAAAATGTGGCGTGCCGTTGTTGCGTTTGTAGTCGGTGCTGTGACGATAGCGGGTATGTTTGTTCTGCACGATATGGGTACAGCCATGGTGATTTTTGCTATGGTGGTCATTATGCTGTTTTTGTTATTGGACAATAAAATGACCTTCTCCGTTTCGGAACACAAGCCCTTACTGCTCTTTGTTTTGATTTTTGCGATATGTGCCTTCTTTATAGCACTGTCGGTTGTCCCGTACGCCAGAGAGCGCTTTTTAAACGTCGGTTTTGGTATGGCGATAACCAATCCGGAGCAGTCGCAGCAGGCAAGTATGCTCAAAGCATTGATATTTGGCGGCATTGGTGGCTTGGGCGTGGAAAACTCGTCGTATATTCTGAACATTTTCGCTATACAGAATGATATGGCTCTGGCAGGTATGACTGCCGTGTTCGGTTACGGAATGTTATTGCTGGTCTTGCTTTGCTACGCATTGCTGATTATTATACCGCTTCGTAAATATGTGGTGTACCGTGAGTTTTATTTTGTATCGGCACAAATTGCGGCGGTTATGTTGGTGCAGGTGTGTCTGAATGCCTTGGGCTCGGTGGATATGTGTCCGTTTACCGGCATTGTGGCACCGTTTATTTCGGACGGCGGCTCGTCACTTGTATCCTTCTGTGCGTTGATGGGTATTCTTCTGGCTACCCTTTATCCTGCCATTAAGCCATTGGAGGTGGATAACTGATGCCTCATTATGATAATCAAATCGGTGGGCGGTTGCATTATTTCCAAAATGACGACCCGAATATCCGGAGAACAGACGGCATTAAAGAAATCCGGGTCGGAAGCGGTAAAGCCGACAATTTGCCTAAAGAGGATCCGATAAAGCGTGAATTGCTGTTTAAGATTTTTGCGTGGGTTTGTGTTGCGGTGATTACGGTGTGTATGTTTGTTGCCGTGGTGCGAGCTACGCCGCACATCACATACGATGATATCGTAAGCTTTACCGATCAGACCTGTGTATTGACCGATCGCTTTGATCAGCCGATTTATAAAGAGGGCAAGCTGGTCAATTATCAGGTGTACGGCAACCTTGTGGGTTACAGAGAAAATATACACAATTCCTTGCTGTACAGACACGCAGATGCGTTGTGTCCCGATGGTGTCAGTCCGATTCGTGGGTACCGCTCCATTGAAAAACAGCCGCGTGTGATGAAAACCACCCTGTTGTCCAACGAATCACAGCAGGAGCTTGCCAACCTGTTTGGCTCAGCATCCGGCTGTTGCTTCGCTTATAACTATGAAACGGGTGAGGTGTATACCGCTTTATCCTTCCCGGCATACGTTCCGGGCAAGGCAGATGCGGCCTACATTAACCGCTGCTTCAATTCGGTGTACATTCCCGGCTCTACCATGAAGATTGTTACGGCGGCCTTGGCAATCGATCAAGGAAAAAATGTAAGCAAGATGTCGTTTGAATGCCAAAAGATTTATAAATTGTCTGACGGCAAAGAGATTGTATGTGCCGGTTATCACGGAAAAATCGGTTTTTCAACAGCGATCGGTTTGAGCTGTAACTGCTATTTTGCACAGCTGATTCAAACGCTGAATCTGGAAAAAGCACTGGCCACCTTGAAGCAAATGGGTTTCTCTGTCAACGGCAGTGAGACGGTGGATGAAGTGATTGACGGCTTATACAAAACCACGTCCGCCGTAGATATTACCAATACCGCAAGCTTCAAAAACATCTGGGGTCTTATCGGTCAGGGTCATACACAGGTAAGCCCTATTGATATGGCACGCCTGGCAGCTGCGGTAGTAAATAACGGTCAGGCGGCACAGCCGCATATCGTTGCTTCTATTGTGAATCCCAACAAAGGCAACAAGATGATTGTCGAAGGAAAAACACAGATGTGCGAATTGCTTTCCAAGAAGACCGCAAACAAAACGGCGGAGTTCTGGAAAGCGGGTGTGAATAACTATTACTATTCCTATCAAGGCATGAGCGGAAAAATTGACTATGCCAAGACCGGCACCGCACAGCGGCAGAACGGCACGGAGGATAAGCTGCTTGTGGGTGTTGTAGAATCCGCAAAAACCGCATTTTACATTGTCGTGGAAGCGGGACGTGGTCCCACACCGATGCAGGTAGCGAATAAGCTTGTAGAACTGCTTCCGTCAAATGGATAAACAAAAAAGGTGTCGATGCTTTTGCATCGACACCTTTTTTATGTATATTATTTCTTTTTGCGCTTGAAAATTTGTTTGCGGAAGAGGATAATATTCATTACTACAAAGAATGCTGCCAGTAAAATGAGTGTCAAAATCGGTTTAACAGGTGCCAACGTTGCCAGCAGCATAATGGGGAAGCCGAATACGATAGCCGGGAAGTTCTGATAAACGAGGTTATCCGCCACAGGGGTCTTGAAGTCGCCGTCGATTTCACGCAGCAGGATCACGCCTGTGCTGGCGGTGCCGGTCAGCATACCGTACATTGCGAGGAACTGTTCCTCTGTGTATTCGGGGAACAGCGTTTTGGCGACAAAGTGGTTGTACACATAGGTGATAACTAATCCGACGACACCCATAATGAGAATGATACCCCAGTAATCCTGCAACACGCCCAAACGGATAGCGGCAATACCTGCCACCACCATAATATCAAAGAAAAAGTTGGATGCACGGGTTAAAAGGAAGTTATTGGTATACTCCCGGTGGATAGCACCCTTGCGTCGCAGAAAATTGATGACGGTTTTAATTACAGTAGCAGACAACACACCGAGCAGGAAGTTAAAGCCGAAAATGACCGACCGCATACCCGGCAACAACTTGCCAAGCAAGCCCATTAAGAAGAAGGTAAGCAGGTAAGCCGCACCGATCAAGGCGATCTGTACGGTGAGCTTATCAATGCTTTCCTGCATCGGGATTTCATTATCCGCCTGTATCTCTTCCGAGCGAAGAGCGCCCTCTTTCGTGGTGGGCTTTTGGATGATACCACGTTTTTTCAAAAGATTCAGGTGAATAACACCGCCGATGCTGGCACTGATAAAACCAAGTGCCGCAATGGTCAGCCCAAAGCTCTTGCCGCCGATAAAACCAAACTGATTTTCGTAAATACCGCCATAGTTAAGTGCCTGCCCCGTGCCTTGTCCGTAACCGAACGGCAATAAAAGGCCGGCGGCGGGGAAAAAACCTTTGATAATGAGGGCGGCAACCAAAGAAATGGCAAAACCGACAACCGCCTGCAGCAAATACGTAGAAACGGTGGTAACACCTGTGTTGAAAATCTCCACCGCACGCTTGCCGGTCAGTTTTCCGCCCGAGCTTTTGAAGGCGGAGGCGATAAAGCCGAGTGCCAAGGTGTGATAGGTTAAGATTTCAAGGTTTGCGGTGCCGTTGCCGCCGAAAAAGGCGGTATCGAACATGACATCTCCCGTAAACGCCTTGTAAACACCGGCGATAACAATGAGGATAGCACCACCGAGCACCGATGTCGGGACAAGGGATGCCTGCAGCCATTTGACGCTTCTTTTAATGATGTTGGCAGCCAGTAAGCTTAAAAGCAACACGGCAAATAAGTTGAACCAGCCCCACACACTATAATCCCAAAAATTTTCCATCGGTTTCTCCTTTGCTGATGTTTTTGTGACGGTGGTAAATGTGTACGTATTTCAAGGCATTGAACCGTTTGCCACCTTTGAATTGGTACACGTGACCGCCATGATATATATTGAGCTTGTTACGACCCAATACCGTAACAGCATTCGCCTCGCTGAAAGGGAAGGAAAGTGCTGCATCTGTGCCTTCGTTCACCGTCACCTTGTTACCGTACAACCGCAACACAGCATCTGTCAGCAATGGTATTTTTCGTTGCTGTAAAACAACCTCGGTCATATTGGCAGTATCGGTGAACAACGGCTTTTCAGTGTGCCGAGTCACATCTGTTTTATTGATAAAGTCCTCTTGGTATGCGTACCATTCGGTCATAAAGCTAAACGGGAAAGCAAAGTCTCTGCCGCGTAATTGTTTGTCCTCACCGTACTCTATCGTACGGTTGCAGGAAAGGCAGGTGACCTCGTTGCCGTGGCTTTCAAAGCGGGAAAGGCCGCAGAACGGACACACGTAAACGGCACGCTCCAGGTACTCGGCGCGTTTATTGGAACGGAAAGTGCCGTCTGCCACACCCTCATCGACATACAGCTCGTTTTTGATTATGTCGTACAGCTGTTCGTCGGTGAGGTTTGCATATTCTGCGGGCTGCAGAACACGGGAGACAAAGGCGTGCATTTTCCCCTTGCGGATGCAATCGCTCCAACGGGGCTCCGCACCGTAACCGCCTTCGATGCGGAATAAAACAATCGGCAACCCCAGCTTTCTTGCCAATGGTGCAATGGCAGGATTCATATATTCGGTTTTGCCGCTGTATGTACGGTTGCCTTCGGGGGCTATGGCAATGGTGCCGCCCTCCTTGGCAACCCGCAGGCATGTTTTTACCGCTGTCACGTCGGTGGTTTGTTTTTTTATCGGAATAGGTGCTACCAACCAGCGAATGAGGGAGGATACCCATCCGTTAGAGAACAAATCCTCCGATGCCATATAGTATACAGGGCCACGAAAGGCAATGCCCACAAAGAATTGGTCAAAGGGGGTCTGGTGGTTGAGCAAAATAAGATACGGGCGTTTTTCTTGTTCCTTGAACTTGTCAATGGTAATGCCGTAACGTATTTTGCAGTAGGGATGCAAAATGGCGAACAGAATATTGCGGACAACTCTGTGTCGCGGTTTTAACCACTTTTTACTGCGCATTGCTGAGCCCCCTTTTCACATATATCAACCTATTGTACCACATTTATATGCACAACACAAGAAAAAACTACATTTTCCACAACGTAAAAAAAGCCACCGTTTCCTTTTGGAAACGGTGGCTTTCACGATACTGTTACAGATTGGCGAACACTTTCATTGCTGCTTTGACGTTTTCTTTCATAGCGGCGACAGCATCTACAAGCACGTCGTGGAACTGTGCGTATTCCTTATTGGAAATCGCCTGGGCGCCTGCCTTTGCCATATAGGTGTAGTAGTTCACCTTACGTACGCCGCGACGGATGACCTCACGGTAGTCGTCTTCGGAAACGCCCGAGCCGCCGTGCATAACGATGGGCACCGAGATGTTGTCATAGATAGCGGACAAACGCTCCATATCCAGCTTCGGTGCGGTTGCGTAGAAGCCGTGTGCGGTGCCGAACGCACAAGCAAGTGCATCAATACCGGTTTCTTTGACGAAATCGGCCGCCTGTTTCGGATCGGTGTACACCGAAGTACCGCCCTCGTCGCCGCCCTCACGGGCACCCATAGAACCGATTTCCGCTTCCACCGAAGCACCGGTTTTCTTCGCCATTTCCACAGCGATTTTGGTGTTGGCGATATTTTCTTCGGTGGGCAGATTCGAACCGTCATACATCACCGAGGTAAAGCCGAGCTCTAAACCGCGTTTGACGTAATTGAGATCGGTGCCGTGATCAAGATGCACACAAACCGGCACCTTTGCCCTTTCGGCAAACCAAAGCATCATAGGTGCAACCTCTTCCATTTTGCAAAGGTTCATTTCCTCATGCACCTGTGCGTGCATCAGGATAACCGGCTGCTCCAGTTCCTCCGCCGCAGCGATAATCGCCTGCACATACGGCATACTGACTGCGTTAAAGGAGCCGACAGCAACACCTTTTTCTTCTGCAACTCTCAAAATTTCTTTCAACGTAACCAGCATTTTTACAACTCCTCTTTTTTATCAATGAAGGAAAACCGGACAGAGGTCACCTTGCTCTCGTCGGGCTGTAAAAACTGCAATGTGCCGTTTTTACGCAAAACGTTTCTGCCGTCGGGAGTGCAGTTGCCGGGCTCCAATCCCAACACATAATCGGTGTCGCCCATCATTTTCCATTCTGTGAAATATGGTAATTGCGTCTTGTCGTAGGACAGCACGACACCCTTGTGAATGGTGTCGTTGTAGATACCTGCTTTGGCAATACCGTCGGTAGCATCGACATCAAAGTAGTAACAGCATTCCTCGTAACCCGCCTGCGGCTTTTCCATCTGCAAAGCGGTGTCGATGTACTCTGCCGCATGGTCATTGCGTGGGGTTATGCCGCTGTTGGGAATGAAAACGGTGCTGCTTTCAGAAAGCAACGGGTAACCCATATTGCAATGGTACAGGATCATATACGGCGATACAGCATCTGCCATATTGGTCACCGTATCGGTCACGGAGAAGGTATTTTTCACATAGGAAAAACGGTATACCCTATCCAGCACCAGCTTTCTGCCGAACAGTGCCGCATCCACAACCCGTAAGGTTACGGTGAGCCCGTCGGCGGCTTCGTCTATGCTGCGTAATTGAGCGGGGATATGGGAGATTGTGCCGTGAAGCGGCAGCTCCTCGCCTTCATCGGTGCAGGGAGACCCTACAGCAGACAGACCGCAGGTGGTAAAGAACCCTGCCGTGAAGGATTTTAAGAAGCCCGCACCGACACCGTCATAAAATGCAGGTGCGACGTAACCGCACGGTGCAAAATAGCCCATATTGTCACCTTTATACTGTACACGAGACACGTCACCTGCACGGTCAAGGGACAGCCACACTTCCAAACCGCAACCGTTGCGCACATACAAAAAGTGCATACCGTTACCTTTGCCGTCTTGCAGAACGTACTGCTCTGCGCCGCGTGTCTGTAACGGATTGCCAACATAGTGTCTCATTGTCTCAACTCCTTTACAGCATTATACATCAGTGCATAGCGATTGTAAAGTTTTTTGTACTGTTGGGTGTGTTTTGCGGTAGAAGTGAACACTTTTCTGACCTTTACCATCTTTGCAACAGCGGCCTTTACTGTCGGGAATGCACCGACAGCCACACCGGTAAGTGCCGCAGTACCTGCCGCACCTACCTCTTTGCAGGAAAGTGCGGTAATAGCGGTATCGAGAATATCCGCCTTGATCTGCAGCCATACATCAGAGGTGGCACCGCCGCCGTATGCACCGTGCCAAAAAACTGCTTCGCACCACAGAGCTGCCCATAAAACAGATAGCGGATATGGTGGGGTTTGCAGATTATAACTATTTTGGTCGGATATTCAAGAAAACCTATGGTCGTTCCGCAAAAAGTTATCGAAAATAAAGAACGCAGTAGCTTTGCTACTGCGTTCTTTTATATTTTTTCATACACCGTTATCAAAAAGGATACACGTGTGGCAAGGGTGGTAAGAGCTGCTAATTTTTGCTGGTCCTTTTGTGAGGTTTTGTAGTAATAGGGGGTCATTTGAAACAGTGCCGCAATATCGGCGGCGGTATCTAACGTAATGGTGTAATCTATCGTTTGTTGTTCTATGACCGCAAACCCGTCTCTTTCGGTTGTAGGTACAGGGTTTGTATACGGTGTATCGTATACGGCGGCCTTCAGCTCCCATAAATGCTCTTCACACGGCTGTACGGTGATCAATCTGCCGCCGCTTTGCAAAACACGGACATATTCCGTATTGACGTCGGGTGCGAAAATATTTACCACCGTATCCACACTGCTGTCAGCAAGCGGCAATGCGGCGACGCTTGCTACTGCGAATTGTGCGTTTGGGACACGTCGTGCGGCGGTTTTTAAGGCCTCTTTGGAAATATCCACACCGCACACCTCGTTTTTTTCTGCGAAGCCGGCGGTGTAATACCCTTCGCCGCAACCGGCATCCAGAACGGTATGCCCTTCACCGATATGTGCGGTCACCGCATTCCGTAAAGGTGCGTAAAAATCCTTGTTTAAGAAATGACTGCGTGCAGCGACCATAAGCTTGTCATCACCGTGACCGCTGCTGCTGTTAGAACGCAGTAAATTGACGTATCCTTGTTTTGCCCTGTCAAAATGATGTCCTCGGAAGCACCGCCATCCGTCAGGACGGATAAACAAGGCATCTTTGCAAACGGGACAACAAAAAAGTGCTTGTTGCAATTCCATAGTCTCTCCTAAAAAACGAGCTGTACCAACACCATATACACCGCTGTGCCGCTCAAAATGGACAGTAAGGTGTGGTGTTTCCATTTGTGTAGTGCGACAACCGCCAAAACGGCAATCGCTTCGGGGATGCCGTAGGGCACTGTCAAAAATGAGGTATCCTTCAGACAGTATACCACCAGCATCGCCATAATGGCAAACGGTAACACACGACCGAGATACAGGACGGGTGCGGGCACACGGTTTTGAAATACCGCAAACGGCAAGAAACGCAGGAGCGCTGTTATGCCTGCGACAACTGCGGTTATCAGAAGGATGCGGGTATCATTCATTGTCCGCCACCTCCCACCGTTTTTCAATGAACAAAGCGATGGTAATACCAAGCATGGCAGGTATTAAAAACTTGTCGCTGTCAAACAGCAAAAGACAGGCAACCGAAATGATAAGCCCTGTGATAGCAGGCAGATGCCGTTTTTGCTTTTCCCATTGTTCTATGAAAATTACCACAAACAGTGCGGTCATTGCAAAGGAGACGCCTTCGGTGGAAAACGGTAAAAAGCTGCCGAGAATGCCGCCTGCGGTGCTACCGATTATCCAGTACAGGTGATTGAAAAGAGATATCCACAGATAATATCCACGCTTGCTAACGTTGTCGGGCAGGTTGGGAGAGCAGACAAGCGAGAAGGTCTCATCGGTGAGTGCGAAAATGAGATACGGTTTTCGCTTGCCGACCGATTGGTAGGGGGACAGCATCGAAAGACCGTAAAAAATATGCCGTATATTCACCATCGCCGTCACCAAGGCGGCGGTGATGAGGGAGGCGCCGGTGGCAAGCAGATCAATTGCCACGTACTGCATCGAGCCGGCATAAATCAAGGCACTCATCAACAGTGCCCACCACCAACCGTACCCGGCGGTGTGCAATAAAATACCAAAGCCCATACCCAGCACCAGATACCCCGCCATAACCGGTAATGAAGCAGAAAAAGCATATTTGACAGTGGCTTTTTTGCTGTCCATAACGGCACCTCCTTTGCTGTAATTGCTTATAAGTGTACTGCTTTGCGAGTAAAAAGTCAAACAAAAAAGGCAGATGCATCCGCATCCGCCTTTTTCTCATCGGATATTTTGTGTGAAGGTGACCTTTTCACCAACCTCTATGACCTTGTGACCGCCTTCGATGTTAAGGCCGTCCACCGCGCCGCACTGCGGCTCTACACACAGAAAACCGCTGACCCCTTTGCCGTTATACAAAATACAGTGGTCAGAGTTTTCCGAGAAGGTGTAGGTGTAATCACCCACCAAAGCGGTGTGCCCCTGCAGTTTATAGTAACCGACAATGGGATTGTCCTTGGAAACCGCACCGTTTGCATACAGCTGTTCTTCTGCGGTGAGCGGTACGTACCGTCCGGTCGGCAGCAGGCGTTGGTCACGCTCCTGGCGGCTATCAATCGGTACTGCAAAGCGGTCGGGCTCTACAAAGGTGGTGTGGGTCGCAAAGGTAAAGGGAAACGCCGTGTCATCGGTGTTTTTCACCGTATACTCTGCGGTAAAGCCTTCTTTGCCCAGACGATAGGTGACCGTAAAGGTAAAGGAAAACGGGAAGTATTGGTCGGCGGTATGTGCATGGGACATGGTGACGGTGTTTTCGGTGATATTTTCCACGGAAAACACTTGAAAATGCAAAAAGCCGTGCAGATTACTGAACTGCTCCAATTTGTGCGGACA
>JAZNXY010000009.1:0-4686 GCA_045594105.1 Acutalibacteraceae bacterium
CGGTGTCGAGGTACACGCCGTACACGAAGGGTATCTGTTAGACCAGTTTGCTATCAGCTTCTTCAACAAACGCACCGACGACTACGGCGGCAGCTTTGAAAACCGTTATCGTTTCGCTGCGGAGGTGGTACACGCCATTAAAGAAGCTTGCGGCGAAGATTTCCCCGTTTCTCTGCGGTATTCGGTAGAATCCAAAATGAAGGGCTTCTGCGAAGGTGCTATGCCCGGTGAGGATTACGTGGAAGTCGGCAGAAATATGGAAGAATCCGAAAGAGCAGCCAAATATCTGCAGGATGCAGGCTATGATATGTTAAATGCCGATAACGGCACCTATGACTCCTGGTACTGGGCACATCCCCCGATGTATATGCCTGAAAACTGTAACCTCCAAGACGTGGCACACATCAAAGAAATCGTAGACATTCCCGTGGTTTGTGCAGGCAGAATGGACGCTGAAGTCGGTGCGAAAGCCGTTGCCGACAGCAAAATCGACGCTGTTGGCGTTGCCCGTCAGTTCCTGACCGACCCAGCTTGGATCACTAAGATGATTGAAGATCGTTTGGAAGATATCAAGCCGTGTATCTGCTGTCACGCAGGTTGCTTTAACTTCTCTTCCTCCAAAGGTCATGCAAATACACAGGACCTTACCGATACCATGGGCCTCGCCCGTTGCGCACTCAATCCCGAAACGATGCAATCCAAAAAATACTATGTAAAACCTGCTAAAAAGGCGAAAAAGATTGCGGTTATCGGCGGTGGTATCGGCGGTATGGAAGCTGCCATTCTATGTGCCAAACGTGGTCACAATGTCACTCTGTATGAAAAAACCGATACACTCGGCGGTGTGTTTGTTGCGGCAGCAGCACCTTCTTTCAAAGAGAAAGACCGTGCGTTAATTGCCTGGTACATCCGTGAACTCGGCAAACACCCGATTGATGTGAAAATGAACACCGAGATTACCGACATCAAAGCTCTTGATGCCGATGAAATCATTGTTGCAACCGGTGCCAAAGCAAAACAGTTGCCTATCAAGGGCGCAGAAAACACTGTGGAAGCGGTGGATTTCCTGCTCGGCAACAAGCAGGTAGGTGAAAACGTCACGGTTATCGGCGGTGGTCTTACCGGCTGTGAAATCGCATACGAGCTGTATCTGCAGGGCAAAAAGCCCACTGTCGTTGAAATGCAGGATGACCTCATCACCACCAAAGGCATCTGCCTTGCCAACACCAGTTTCCTGCGTGATTTCTTCAAAACTAACAACGTACCCGTACATCTGGAAACCGCTGTTTGTGAAATCGAAGCAGACGGTGTCACGGTTGAAGACAAGGCAGGTAACACCTTCAAAATTGCCGCTGATTCGGTAGTTTTGTCGGTCGGTTACAACCCCGCTCCCCTCGCCCCCAAAGGCAAGCACGTACACGTCATCGGCGATGCCGCCGCTGTCGGCAATCTCCGTACGGTTATCTGGGGCGCCTGGGACGTTGCGATGAAGCTGTAAGGAGGAAAACATATGTTATTAACAAAAGAGCAAGAAGCCATATTAAATGGCGAAAAAGGTGAAACGCTTGCCAAGGTTATGAAAACCCTGGTTATGTACGGCGATGCATTCGGTGCTGAAAAATTAGTGCCTATCACCTCAAAATACAATCATTTGGTGACTTCGTTCGGTCTTAAGGTTATGTCCCCCGTATACGACCTTATGCAGCAGTTGCTTGATGCAGGTGTTTTTTCCGGTCAGAAGTTTTCGGTTGACCCTCGTCCCATTGACAGCGGTGTACCCGCCAACTTCCTGCAAAACTTCGTGTTCAAAAACTTTATGTATACCAAGCAGGACTTTTATGAGGGTCAATTAAAGGAATTGGGCCTTATGGATGAGAATGCCTTCACCTGTACCTGCTATATGGACGAGGTGGGCAACAAACCGCAAAAAGGTGAAGTGCTGTCCTGGGCGGAATCCAGTGCGGTAGTATACGCCAACTCGGTCTTGGGTGCACGTTGCAACCGCAACTCGGGTATTATTGATATTATGGGCTCTATCGTGGGATACGTTCCCTACTTTGGTCTGTTGACCGACGAAGGCAGAAAAGCCACCTGGGTCATTAAAGTAGAAACTACCAAAAAGCCCGAGGCACAGTTGCTCGGTTCTGCTATCGGTATGAAGGTTATGGAAGACGTACCGTACGTGAAAGGTCTTGACAAATGGATCGGCACAGAGCTCACCGATGCCGCTTGTGCCTACCTCAAGGATTTCGGTGCCGCCACCGCCTCTAACGGTGCCGTCGGTTTATATCACATCGAAAACCTCACTCCGGAAGCTGTTGAAAGTGGCGAAGCACTTATCGCAGAGGATGCAAAGGAATATATCATTGACGACGCAGAACTCGAAAGAGTCAAAGCCAACTATCCTGTCGTGTGGAAAAACCCCGATGCAACACCGAAGCTGTGCTTTGTTGGTTGTCCGCATCTTTCGCTTGAACAATTAAAATCCTGGACCGAAAACATTGAAGCAAAGCTCGCAGAAAACGGCAGAAAGAAAATTTCCCTGCCCACCGTATTCACTGCAGCACCCAAAGTGTTGGAGGCGTTCAATGCGACCGAATACGCAGCTCGCTTGAAGGCAACGGGTGTTATCACCTCGTATATCTGTCCTTTGATGTACATGAACAACCCACTATGCAAGAAAATGCCGGTTATCACCTCTTCCAACAAGCTCCGCACCTACACCACTGCCAAGTATTATACCGACGGTGAGATACTTGACATCATCACCAAAGGAGGTAAGTAAGATGAAAGAATTCAAAGGCAGAGTCATCACCCCCGGCGAAGTTACCGCACAGGCAGTGGTTACCACCCAGGGCTTTAACACACTTGCTTCCTTCCAGATGGCGTTACAGTTTGGTGACAAGGAAGTAAAATGCGGCGACCAGAACAACACCGAATTACACGGCAAGCCGCTCATCAACAAAGCGCTGTGCTTACCGCAGACTATCGGCTCTACCACAGGCGGTCTGGTACTGTACTGTGCGTGTGCGATGGGTAAAAATCCCGCATGTATGCTGTTCGCCAACCCCATTGATTCGTTAGCAGTAGCAGGTGCCGTTTTAGCTGACGTTTGGGTAGAAGGCGTTTCGATGCCTGTTGTCGACTCGCTCGGCGAAGAGTTTTTATCCTACGTAAAAGACGGTATGCAAATTACTGTCAAAGCAGACGGCGTTGTTGTAGTAGAATAACAAAAAGACCCGATGAGCAATGTTCATCGGGTCTTTTTTTATACTGTTACAAGAACTTTTTCTTCGCACTTTGCTTTTTTAGCACGGCGGAAAACCGGAATATAAAAACCGACAATCAACAAGCTTGCCAAAGTAAGCAAAATCGCAAGGTACACATACCAATGCCACATCTGCGTCAGCTCAATGCCGATAGGCGTTTCAAAAACAAAGAAGAAATTCGGGGTATACTCCACACTGACCAACGCCCCGTTTGCGTACACTGCATGAGAAAACATCGAATTGGTGTAAATGGAGAGCAACGACACCGCACCGAGCATACCAAAGGTAGTAAGACAATGGCGGGGCTGTAAATCCGCCTGCTTTGAAAGGAATATGTATAATCCCAAAACAATCAGCATCGAATGATACAGAAAATACTCATACGGATGGGTGCTGACAAACGCATCCATAGCGGTGGTCGATTTATCAAAGATAGACGGCAGCAGCAGTGCAAAAAACGCACCTGCCGTACAGGTGGGATACATAAAACCGAGCAGTACATCCCGTGCTTTGCCCTCTTTCATAAAGCGTGCACAGTAAATGGCAATAATCTGTAAGGAGCAAAGATGTAACGGCAGATTCTGCATTTCCAAGTACAGATGCATCGATTGTCCGCTTTGGTCGGGCACCATCTGCAAAACGCCGAAAATCTTAAAAAGCTCCGAGAAAATACAGCAAATGCACGCCACCGAAAGCACCTTTTTTAGCGGCGGACGATATTTCAAAAGCAGTGTAAGTGCCAGTACAATGGCAGGAATACTGATACCTAACCATATAAAGTGATACAAAGTGAACACTAAAAACACCTTCCTTCGTCAAAATCCGTCTTTTTTTCAATAAAAAAGCGGCAATCGAAGTGGATTGCCGCATGTTGTTTATCTGTTAAGGATAAGACGGGTGAGTTCTACAGGATCTACAATGGTATCACCCTTATAAACACGCATGTTGCCGGAAGCAATTTCGTCAATGAGAATAACCTCACCGTTGTTATAACCGAACTCAAACTTAATATCCCACAAATCAAGGCCGATGGTTTTCAGGTCATCTGCCACAACCTTAGTGATTTTAAGGGTCTGTTCCTTCATGCTTTCAAACATTTCGGGAGTCATAACACCGAGTGCCGCCAAGCCCTCACCGGTTACCAGCGGATCGCCTTTTTCGTCATTTTTGAAGGTGCATTCCACATAGCCGCCTTCAAGAACGGTGCCGTCTTTAATATATTCGCCGTATCTGCGGATAAAGTCGGAGGCCAAGCGGTCTTAGGAAGACAACTCTAGGTTGCAACTCCTTGGCTCACAGAACGACATGGCTACGATCCGACTTCGGATCGCCTTTTTCGTCATTTTTGAAGGTGCATTCCACATAGCCGCCTTCAAGAACGGTGCCGTCTTTAATATATTCGCCGTATCTGCGGATA
>JAZNXY010000010.1:0-1985 GCA_045594105.1 Acutalibacteraceae bacterium
AACCCCTTTGCCAGATTGGATGCAATGGCGCTTGACAGGGTACAGCCTGTGCCGTGGGTGTTAGGGTTATTGATACGCTTGCCCTCGAACCACACAGCTTCACCCTTTTCATACAAAAGGTCATTGGCATCGTTTATGCTGTGACCGCCCTTGATAAGGACCGCACAGCCGTATGTATCGCCGATATATTTTGCAGCAAAAAGCATATCTTCTTTGCTTTCGATAGTCTTTCCCGAAAGCACCTGTGCCTCGGGAATATTGGGCGTAACAAGGGTTGCAATGGGCAGAAGCTTTTCTGTCAAGGTCTGCACAGCATTGGTCTTCATCAAAGAAGAACCGCTTGTTGCCACCATAACGGGATCGACTACCACATTTTTCGCCTTGTAGTATGCCAGCCTGTCTGCAATTACGCAGATCAACTCGGAAGAGGCTACCATACCGATCTTTACTGCATCGGGATAAATATCCTCAAACACCGCATCTAATTGCTTGCCCAGGAAATCCGGTGTTGACTCCTGAATCGCTCTCACGCCGGTGGTGTTTTGTGCCGTCAGCGCCGTGATGGCACTCATAGCATAAACACCGTTCATTGTCATTGTTTTCAAATCTGCCTCTATACCGGCGCCTCCGCTGCAGTCGCTTCCCGCAACGGTCAATGCTGTTTTCATTTTCATAAAAAATACTCCTTTCGTTTTTCAGCATCGTTTTATATAGCGGCATAAGGTGGTGCCCCCGATCTGCCGCTTGAAGCCTGTGATGTCCAAAATAAACATAGATTCAAAAGGTGTTCTATCAATATCGAAAATTGTTCCCCTCAGCATAAGCCAAGCTCCACGGCCCTCGCTTTCAGCTCCTCGGCTGCTGTCTTTGGGTCACCCGCTTTCATAACGGCAGAAACAACGCAGATACCTGCAATCGGAATTCCGGCGAGAACATCAATGTTACTTTTATTGAGTCCACCGATGGCATTCGCAGGAATGGGAACGGCATTACATATATCACGAAGGGTGTCGGTAGAGGTCAGAACCGTCTTCACTTTGGTAGTAGTGGGATAAATTGCACCAACACCAAGATAGTCAGCACCTTGGCTGTAGGCTTCCTTCGCCCAAGGAACAGTCTTTGCCGTTGCTCCAACGATCTTACCGTCCCCCATCAGCTTTCTTGCGGTTGCAATGGGCATATCCTCAGCCCCCACGTGAACCCCTTCGGCATCAACGGCAAGGGCAACGTCTACACGGTCGTCTATGATAAGCGGAACATTATAAAGCTTGGCAACAGAATGTACCTTTTCTGCAAGACGGATATATTCACGGGTGCTCTTGTTCTTTTCACGAAGCTGAAGAAGGGTCGCACCTCCCTTCAGCGCCTCTTCCACACGATAGAGAAACTCCTCCTCGGTATAGCCCGTGCTGTCGGTTATAAAATACAAACTCGGATCAAATTTTTTCATTTTCCTTCCCTCACACATACAAATAGTCATTCAAAACCGGTTGTAAGCCCCCGTCGGCAATGTCCTTGTACATTTTATCAAGACTGCGGTTGTCATCTATCTCAAACTGCTCGTCTCCTTGTACACCGTCCGTTTCTTTGCCCGTATATTTGCTTTCGTGATCGCCTATACCTGTAGAAACACCTGCGGACACCTTTGTTGCCGCAATCTTTACAATGCCGTTGCGGAACTCGGCACTTTCACGGGAGGATACCGTAATACCGACATAGGGCAAGAAAATGCGATAGGCGCAAAGTACCTGGCAAAGCTGCTTTTCGTGAACATCCAAAGGATTGATCTTATCATTATTTATAATGGGTCTGAGCCTCGGACAAGAAAGGGACATTTCGGCGTGAGGATATTTCCTTTGCAGGTAATATACGTGCAATGCGCTTGCCAGGGCATCACGGCGGAAATCCGAAAGACCCAGAAGCGCCGAAAATGCAACCCCGCGCATACCGCCGCGAAGCGCACGCTCCTGTGCATCAAAGCGATA
>JAZNXY010000011.1:0-1647 GCA_045594105.1 Acutalibacteraceae bacterium
GTCTACCAAAGCAGCAAGGTCTGCAAAATCGACGTCGTAGTCTTTAACGGTGACAACATTATCAATATCAATCGGGTTGCCACTGTCATCCAAACGGTTAAGCGAGATGTTGGCGATCTGCCCTGTGCAACCGCCCATACCGTAGGTAAAGTAGCCCTCTTTATCGTAGTTGACGGTGAAGGGCTCGCCGCCGTTATCAAACAGTACGGTATCACCGTTAAAGTTCCAAATGGTGAGCCAGCACTTGTCTTTAACAACTTTTACCTTGATTTTTACCTCACCCGTAGGCAAAGAGGTCGCAAACGGAGTGGTATGCGTATCAAACATCGTGTCTTTGATATCCGTACCGCCCGCCACGGTGACACCGTAGGGCGAAATACAGATAAAGGCCTGCTCCTTGTTAACAACGTTGTTGCCCAGCGTGAATTTGCCGGGTGCATCCTGGCGGAAGCCGATAAGCACCGAGTTCCAACCCTTAACCATGGCATAATCTTTGCTGCCGTTGACCTGATCCTGGTAATGGCTGAACGACGCCCAGAAGGTGGTTTCAAAGTTTTTCATAACCAGCTTTTCACCGTTGTCGCCACGCGGCGCCATAGAGGAGATCTTGCTCATAAAGGTACGCCGCGTGTAAATGTCAACACCGGTCCAATCAATTAAACGGTACAGCCAAATATCCAACAACTGACCGTAATATACAAAGTCGCCCTGCTGGCTGTTAAAAGCGGTCTTTTTGCCGATTTCCGTCTCGTAATAATGGTCGGCGTTGTTATAGTAAAACTCGAATTTGTCATCCAGAAAAGCGCGGATAGTAGAGCAATCTTCACTACCATCATGTTCGGAGCTTTCGTCAAACATATACCACCAATCACCGCTGTTGTTGGTATTGGTGTAACAACCGTTGGTTTTGGAAAGCAGGTTGCGCACGTCCATTTCAAAGCCTTCCACCGCCGTGGTGGCGGTGCCAAAGTCAACGGGTTCGCCGTTTTCATCCAACTCAGTGACCTTAATGCTCTTGATGGCACGGTCTGCGTTGGTGGTAGCAACAGACAGGTAACCGTTACGTGCATTCAGCACGTTGACTTTGGTCTCGTTCAGCACGACCGTGTTGGTAGCAACCTCAGTCACCTTTACAGTAAGCGTTCTGCCTACCGCTTTTACATACAGTTCGTAATCTGTATTAGCGCCGTGACCGCCGCTGATATCGGTCATGGTGGTCAGATCATATTCCGAACCGCCGTTATTCTTTTTCTCGTTGATATAGTTATAGAAAACACCGGTGCTGTTTTCATCAACGGTTACGCCAATCAAGTCACCGTTGGGATCGTTCCAATATGTATGCCAACCTGCAACCGCTTCATGCATAGAAACATACACTGCACCGCGTTTGTTTGCGTCCGTGTTGAATACCACACGGGCTTCCATGTTGGTGAGCTGTGCCAACGCACCCTCTGCGGTTTTCAAAACCAGCGTGTCGCCCTTACGGTAAGGAGAAGCAAGACACTGGATTTCTCCCGTGTTATGATGCAGATAGCCGTCTTTATCAATTTCCCAATAGTGCGGGCTCGCCCAGGTATCGGTTGTGGTCGCTCCATTCGTACTATCGTTCTCGGTCAAAATGGTAAAGCTGCTCTGTCCGAGATACTT
>JAZNXY010000012.1:0-18536 GCA_045594105.1 Acutalibacteraceae bacterium
CATCTAAATGGTTCGTAACACCCAAAACAAAAAGACACCCAAGGGGGACACTCCGTAAGGAAGTTGTCTCCCTTTTCTTGTATAAAAAAAGACACTTTCAAAACTTGAAAGTGTCATAGTGGGTTACATACTTTGAGGTTATACTTAACTCAAAATGTAGCATTTGTTTTTATGCTCTAAAATTATGTCCGCAGTCATGGCAGAAATAAATCTTTCTACGATTTGAGAACCATCTTTTTGATTGCCATACATGACCTTTACCTGATGCCTTATGTACGATTGCCATCCACCAATCATAGCAGAAGAACACCATCATACCAATACACCACTTACACATAAGCCACATAAAATACCAAATACCAAAAAGAACCATATACAAACAACCGTGTTTACTTGATTCGTTAGATAATTGGACTTTTGTACTACCGCATTTAGGACATTTTACATTTAATGCCATAATATCACCTCTGTCAACATTTTATCTCATTTTATACTACTTTATGCGATTTGTCAATATTATGGAGCTTTTTATCCTATAATATTTTTGAGGTGGTAAAATGAAACCTTTGAAGGAGAAAATAAGTATAACCATAGATAATGATGTTTTAGCAAAATTAAAAGAAAGAGCCGAACTGGATGATCGTTCACTTTCTCAATATATAAACATCATCTTAAAACAACACATAAAAGCTCTATACGAAGAAAAGCCGTGAATTTCACGGCTTTTCTTTATTAATGAGTATATCGTCGTTAAAGCGCTTCCTTACGGAGGGTGCCCCAAGCGGGTGTCTTTTCTGTTTTGGTCGAGTGTGTGCCTGAGACCACCGATGCAAATTTCGGACACGCTCTTTGAAAAAAGTTGCAAATCCCCAAAGGGTGTGCTATAATCCTCTTGAACTTTGAAAGCAGGTGGAAAAATGTCGGAAATATTGGAAATTGTCATGATAGTCAGCTTTGGTGCATCCTGGCCGATGAATGTGATAAAATCCTTTAAGACACGTACCGCAAAGGGCAAATCGCTTTTGTTTTTGTGCTTTATTTTCTTTGGTTATATTGCCGGCATTACATCTAAGTTCTTGAACGAGGCGTATATGGCGGAATTTTCGCAAAAATGGTATGTGTTGTTTTTCTATTTCCTGAACTTGTTTATGGTAGGCCTTGACCTTGTTCTGTATTTCAGAAACCGTGCATTCGATAAAAAACGTGAAGAAACAGAATAACCACAAAACACCCGACGTTTTTCGTCGGGTGTTTTTTCATCACAAAGTGTTTACAAAAGACGGAATAGGTGATATACTCGCTTTTGTTGTCTGAAAACACAGTAAAAGAGGAGAGAATATAGATGTACGATATTATAGCACAAGCCATCGGTATTATCGCTATGGTGTTTGTGATTATTTCGTTTCAGGGGAAAGATGCGAAAAAGGTAATCGCCTGCCAGATGATCGGTTGCATTTTGTTCATCGTCAATTTCTTTATGTTACAAATGTACGTTGGTGCTATGATGAATATTATCGCAACCTTCCGTGCTATTGTGTATATCAACAAGAAAACCTTCCGTGCGGACAGCCCCGTGTGGCCTGCGGTGATTGTGGCGGCTTGCCTGGGGGCGTATGTGTTGGTGTTTACCGTGTTTGGCAAACCGTTTACCTTGGGTAATGCCGTACTCGAATTATTGCCGGTCATCGGCAATACCATTGCCACGCTTGCGTTCCATACCGGCTCTGCGAAATGGATTCGTCGTTTGGGCGTGTTTGTTTCGACCTGTTGGATCATTTATAACAGTGTCAACTTTGCACTGGGCGGTATCCTCTGCGAAGTGTTCAGCTTGGTTTCCATTTTTATCGGCTTTTTACGTCACGACCGCAAAAAAGTCACCGAAACAGCGGAATGATAAAAAGAGAATGCATCACAAAAGGTGCATTCTCTTTTTTATCTCTATGCCCGTCACTTTTTGCGTAGACCTGCATATTATCGGTTGCAAGTGGTAATAAAATATGTTATACTGACCAAAACGGCCCGCAAGGGAGAATGTTTTATGAAACCGGTTACGTCCATAGGCGATTATTGGCAGTATTCGAATTGCAGTTTGCCGGATACCATCCGTCACTTTAAGGGTGGTAAATTTAAGAATATCAACTTGGAATTGCCCGGTGTTAAAGAGGCATTTTTCTGTGAAGATGACAACGCATGGAAAGTGTTTGCGGCAGAAGTGGAAAAAGCGCGCGTGGAAGCGGGTGTGAACTTTGTAGTAGGACATGCGCCGTGTTTGCACAACCCCGTTTTTGAAGCGTTGGAAGACCATAACAATGCGACCTATCAGACCAATATCCGTGCCCTGCGTCGTTCTATCGAGGTGGCGCACTATTTAGGGTTGGAACGTATCGTGGTACATGCGTGTTGTTGCGTTGGTATCACCAAAGAGCAGTTTTATGCATACAATACGATGTTTTACAAAGACCTGCTCGACTTGGCGGAAAAGTATAATATTATGTTGTTGACGGAAAACTGGGATAATGCGCACTATTATTTCTCTACCGGTGCCGTGATGCGCGAATTCCTTGACTATATGAATCACCCGTTACTTGGCGCTTGTTGGGACACCGCGCACGGGAACATCGACCCTGTTGCGCGTAAAATCGGTCAATATGACAACATCATTGCTTTGGGTGACAAGCTGAAAGGATTACATATTTCGGATAATTTCGGTGACAGTCATCACCATACCTGGCCGTTTGCGGGGGTTATTAACTTTGACTCGGTAATGCAAGCGATTCTGGATGTGAACTACGACGGCTATTTCACCTTTGAAGCATCCTACACGTTGTTCCATCAGAACAATCCGCCGTTTGGTCGCAAAGCGTGGGAACACAACGGCGAAACGATTTCCAAATTGCAAAGCCCGCCGTTGTTCCTAAAAAAACAAGCGGTAGATTTGTTGTATGAAATCGGTAAACACCTTTTGCAAACCTACGATTGTTTTGAGGAATGATATGACAGATTACGAGAAACTGTATCAAAAGATTTTTGATGTTTTGGGCGACTTGACACCGCTGACCGCTGATTGCGGTCGGTTGTGCGGCGGTGCGTGCTGCAAGGGTGACGAGAAAACAGGTATGCGTTTGTTTCCTTTTGAGCAAACGACCTTGACTGTCGTTGAAACCGAAGACGGCGGACGGCTGGCGGTGTGTGACGGTACGTGTGACCGTGAAAAACGCCCGCTTTCCTGCCGCATTTTCCCGTTGTTTCCGACGGTAGATGAAAAGGGACGGGTGTTTGTGGAATTGGATTACCGTGCGGCACGTTTGTGTCCGATGGTGGCACACAGCGACGAGATTGTGTTTGACAAGCGATTTTTGAAAGCGGTGAAAAAGGCGGGAAAACTGTTGGTAAAAGACCCTGCCTGCCGCGTATTTTTGGAAGAAACGACAGCGGAAATAGACACCTATGCCGCGTTTTTAGCAGAATGAAAACAGAAGATACACAAAACGTGTATCTTCTGTTTTTTTGTAGGTTATTTCATTGCATATTTGCAAATTGCGTGGTATACTGCAAGCAGGCGGTGATAGTATGCAAACAATTGAAATACATAAGCTGTTATCCTTGGTGCTGGAAATCGAAGAAATGATGATAGCGGCAGGTGCGGAGATTTACCGTGCAGAGGAAAGTGCAAGACGCATTTTGGAAGCATACGGTATGACGCAGGTGGATGTATATGCTACCACCTCCAATATTATCGTTTCTGTAGAAACAGCGGACGGTACCGTGAAAACGCACACACGTCGTGTGCCGCAGATTGCAACAGATATAGAGAAGGTACACCGTCTGAACGACCTGGTGCGTCGTGTCAGTGCGGCACCGCCTGCCGTAGCGGAATTATCCGCAGAGCTGGATACGGTACGGCAGACACCGCAGTATCCTGCGTGGGTGGTAACCCTCTTTTACGGTGTTATTGCGGCGGCTTTTTATCTTTTCTTTGGCGGTCGTTACTGGGTGGAATTGTTGGTTTCCTTTGGTGCCGGTATTGTAACGGGATTGCTCACCGCAGGGCTGGACAAGGTAAATGCCAACAAGTTTCTCGTAAAGTTTTTATGTGCTTTTTCTGCGTGTATGATAAGTTTTGTGTTGAAAAGGGCAGGATATATTCACAGCGTGGACTATATCATCATTGGTAATATTATGACCTTGATTCCCGGTATCGGTCTTACCAATTCGTTACGTGACCTGTTTTCGGGGGATAGCATTTCGGGTATTTTACGCCTGATCGAAGCGGCATTGCTGGCACTGGCTATCGCCTGCGGCTATATCGTGACCACCTTTTTATTCGGAGGTGCGGTGTGATGAAATGGGATATGCTGATTGAAGTGCTGGCATCTCTTGTCGGCACGTTGGGCTTTGGGTATTTGTTCAACATCCGTGGGAGAAAACTCACCTATGCCGCTGTTGGCGGTATGGCGGCGTGGGCACTGTTCTTGTTGCTCGGCTTTTGGTTAGAAAGCGAAGTGCTGCGGTATTTTTTGGTATCCATTTGCAGTACGGCGTATGCTGAGATTTTGGCACGGCGTTTGAAAACCCCTGCTACCACCTTTTGTATCATTACGTTGATACCGTTGGTGCCGGGCGGTGCGTTGTATTATACCACCACCACTGCCTTGAGCGGTGATCTGGAGCTGTTTATACCTCGTCTGACAAATACGGTACAGCTGGCAGTGGCACTGTCGCTGGGTATTGTCATCGTGACCGCTGCGTGTAAGTTGTTTTTGAAGAAAAAATGAGGTGTTGGGTATGTTTTGTGCTGAAAAGGTAAAAAATGATTGTGTTGCGTGGATTCGTGATTTTTTTGAGAAAAACGGCAAGGGCTGTAATGCGGTTGTCGGTATTTCGGGCGGCAAGGACAGCTCGGTAGCGGCAGCACTGTGCGTAGAAGCACTCGGTGCCGATCGGGTGATCGGTGTATTGATGCCGCAGGGCGAACAGCACGACATTGATATGGCACATTTGCTGGTGAAACACCTCGGCATCCGTCATTACGTTATTAACGTAAAGGATGCGGTGGATGCGGTACTTGCCAATATGCCAAAGGGGCTGGAGGTGTCCACCTTAACCAAGCAAAACCTGCCGCCACGTGTGCGTATGGCGACCTTATATGCGGTGTCCCAAAGTGTCAACGGCCGTGTGGCAAACACCTGTAACCTGTCTGAGGATTGGGTAGGTTACTCCACTCGTTACGGCGATTCTGTAGGTGATTTCTCTCCGATGTCCTTCTTGACCGTTACGGAAGTGAAGGAAATCGGCAGAGTGCTCGGTTTGCCCGCCGTGTTGGTGGATAAGACCCCCATTGACGGCCTTTGCGGAAAGAGCGACGAGGAAAATCTCGGTTTTACCTATGCGGTGCTGGACAGATATATCCGCACAGGCGAAATCGATGACCCCGAAACCAAAGCACTGATTGACCGCAAGCATCAGATGAACTTGTTCAAATTACAGCTAATGCCTTGTTTTAAGCCGGAGTTGTGATATATGGTAATTGATTTTCATACCCATGCCTTCCCGGATGCTATTGCCCAAAGGGCGATAACATCGCTTTGCGAGAAATGTGGGGGACAGTATATACCGTGCAGCGACGGTACGGTGAACGGACTTTTGGATAATATGACTGCTTTTGGTGTGGATATATCGGTGGTACAGCCGGTTATCACCAAGCAAAGTCAGACCGAGTCGTTAAATCTGTGGGCACAGGGCATCTGTTCTGACCGCCTTGTATCTTTCGGTGGCATTTTTCCGCATACCGACGACTATAAGCGGGACATTGATTTTGTGTGCAGTTTGGGGCTGAAAGGCATCAAATTGCACCCCGAATACCAGCAGTTTACGGTGGATGCACCCGAAATGCTGCGGTTATACGACTATGCACTGTCCCGTGGCTTAATGATTTTGTTTCATGCAGGTGAGGATCCCGCCTATCCGCCGCCTGTGCATTCATCCCCCAAACAGTTTGCGGCGATTTCCAAAGCGATGCAGGGTGGTGTAATGATAGCGGCACACCTTGGCGGTATTCGTCAGTGGGATGACGTAGAACGGTATCTTGTCGGTGCCAATATATATCTTGACACCTCAATGGGCTTTTCGTATTACCCGCACGAACAGTTTTTACGTATCGTCAAAGCGCACGGTGCAGATAAAATCCTGTTCGGTTCGGATTCCCCGTGGAGTAAAGCGGGTGAGGAGATTACAACCTTGCAATCCTTATCGCTGACGGAACAAGAAAAAGCACAGATTTTATATAAAAATGCAGAGCGATTGCTCAAATAAAAAAGGAACGTATCTTTCGATACGTTCCTTTTTTACGTAATCAACCGAGCGAGGTTTTCTTATCGGTGACTACCTGTTGGTTATAACAAGCGAACTTTTCTTCTATGTTTTCGGGTAAGGTTTTTTGTGTCAGCAAGCTGACAATGGGGACAAGTACAAGTCCGCCGACCATGGCAAACACACCCGAATACAGCGAATTGGTGAATACGAAACTAAAGACGGGGTCGGTGGGTTTAAATAAACCGATGCTGATAAGCAGCTGTACAATTTCGAGACCTGTGCCGAAGATGAAGCTGGCTATCACTGCCGCTTTGGTGGTCTTTTTCCAGTACAGACCGTACAGAAAGGGAGCGAGGAAGGCGCCTGCCAAGGCACCCCAGGAAACGCCCATCATCTGTGCAATAAACACAGAACCTGACCAGATGCTGTCTTTCAGAATGGCAATCTCAGCGGATACGGCGATAAAGAACACAATAAACACACGCATGATGAATACACTTTTCTTTTCGCTGACAGCTGTTTTCTTCTCCATCGCAGGTTTCACCACATCCAATGTGAGGGTGGAGGAGGAGGTCAGCACTAAAGAGGAGAGGGTAGACATGGATGCAGACAACACCAGCACGATGACGATAGATACGATAACGGGTGCGAGCTCGCTGAGCATGGTAGGCACTACCTTGTCGAACATCACAGTACCGCTGTCTGAAATGAAGCCGCCTTGCAGCATTTGGTCTTTATACAGCTTGCCAAAGCCGCCAAGGAAGTAACAACCGCCCGCAACAATAACGGCGAATACGGTGGAGATAACGGTGCCCGTTTTGATGGAACGTTCATCTTTAATGGAGTAGAACTTGCCTACCATTTGCGGCAGACCCCAGGTGCCGAGCGAGGTGAGCATAACCACGAAGAATAAGAACAGCGGATTGGGGCCGAACATAGAGGTATATTCTGTGCCTGCCTGTACACCGAGTGCTTCGACGGCAGCATTAAAACCGCCGTTTTGCGTCAGCACCGCCGCAATTACTGCGATAATACCGCCCAGCATGACGATGCCTTGGATAAAATCATTGATAGCGGTTGCCATATAGCCGCCAAAAATAACGTAGATACCGGTCAAAACAGCCATAACCAACACGACTGCCCAGTACGGAACAGAAAACACGTTGTTAAACAACGAGGAAAGACCGTTGTACAAAGAAGCAGTGTACGGAATCAGGAATACGAACACGATAAAGGATGCGATAACCTTCAAGGTTTTGGAGTTATACCGTTTTTCGAAGAAATCGGGCATGGTTTTGGATTCCAGATGTTGGGTCATCACACGGGTACGGCGACCGAGCACCGACCACGCAAGCAGAGAACCGATAAACGCATTGCCAAGGCCGATCCAGGTAGAAGCAAGGCCGAAGTTCCAGCCAAACTGTCCTGCGTAACCCACAAAGATAACTGCGGAAAAATATGAGGTGCCGAACGCAAAGGCGGTAAGCCACGGACCGACCGCACGGCCGCCCAGCACAAAGCCGTCTACGTTCGTTGCGTGTTTGCGGCAAGCAAGGCCTACGCCGATCATCAACGCAAAAAAGCAAAGCAACATCGGCACGGTTATCAAAATAGTGGTTGACATATGGACCAAACTCCTTTATAATGTTTTCAATGTTACAAACACTTTAACGCTTTAAAGCGAGTTTGTCAAGAGGTTTTTTAAAACTTTTTTGGAAAGTGTCTATTGACTTTTACGCCGTCGAAAAGTAGAATAATAAGGTATATTTTTAAAGTATAAGTAATAATATAAAAGTTTTGGAGATAGCAAAAATGACCATTGTACATGTACTGGAAAGAAACGCAAAGGAGTATGGCTCGGAAGTGGCTTTGGTGGAAATCAACCCCGAGCAGCCCGAAACCCGACGCCTGACTTGGAATGAATACGAGCTGGTGGAGCCCACCCATAAGGTACCGCACTATCGCCGTGAAATTACGTGGGAAGTGTTTAATGAAAAAGCCAATCGCTGTGCGAATATGCTGCACAGTATCGGTATCGGCAAGGGAAAAAAGGTTGCTATTCTGATGATGAATAGTCTGATGTGGTTGCCTATCTATTTCGGCATATTAAAGACCGGCGCTTTGGCGGTGCCGCTTAACTTCCGTTACTCCGCAGATGAAATCGACTATTGTCTGGATTTGGCACAGGCGGATGCACTGATTTTCGGTTTGGAGTTTATCGGCCGTGTGGAAGCGATCGCCGCAAAGGTGTCACGGAAATGCTCTTTGATCTACTACGGCAGCGATTGTCCTGCATTTGCAGATGACTATCGTGATTTGGTATCCGAACATTCGGGGCATTTTCCCGCATGCACTTTAGAGGAAACGGATGATGCGGCGATTTATTTCTCGTCCGGCACAACCGGCTTCCCGAAAGCGATTTTACATAATCACGAAAGCTTGATTCACGCATGTCGTGTTGAACAAAAGCACCACGGACAAACAAGGGACGACTGTTTCTTATGTATTCCGCCGCTGTATCACACGGGTGCGAAGATGCACTGGTTCGGCAGCTTGCTGGCGGGCTCTAAAGCGGTCATTCTGAAAGGTACGCAGTCACGTAGTATTTTGGAGGCGGTCAGCCGGGAGAAATGTACGATTGTCTGGCTGCTTGTGCCGTGGGCACAGGATATTCTGAATGCGTTGGACCGTGGCGATTTGTCACTGGATGAATTTGAGCTTTCGCAATGGAGATTAATGCACATCGGTGCACAGCCCGTACCGCAAAGTCTGATTCGCAGATGGCTCGAATATTTCCCCGAGCACCAGTATGATACCAACTACGGCTTGTCCGAATCCATTGGTCCCGGCGCTGTACACTTGGGCGTAGAAAACGTACATAAGGTGGGCGCTATCGGCATTCCCGGTTACGGTTGGGAAGTAAAGATTGTGGATACCGAGGGCGAAATCGTAAAGCAGGGCGAGGTCGGTGAGCTGTGTCTGAAAGGCCCCGGCGTGATGACCTGCTACTACCGTGATGAAGCCGCTACCGCCGCCTCCCTGAAAGACGGCTGGCTGTTTTCGGGCGATATGGCGATGCAGGATGAGGACGGCTTTATCTACCTTGTAGACCGCAAAAAAGACGTGATTATCACGGGTGGTGAAAACCTCTACCCCGTACAGATTGAAAACTTCTTGGCGGCACATCCGAAGATTAAAGACGTTGCAGTGATCGGCTTACCGGATACCCGTCTGGGTGAGATTGCCGCTGCAATTATTGCAGTTAAAGAAGGTATGACCTGTACCGAAGAGGAAATTAACGAGTTTTGTCTTGATTTGCCTCGCTACAAACGTCCCCGCAAGATTATTTTTGCGGATGTACCGCGTAACCCGACAGGCAAAATCGAAAAACCGCGTTTACGTAAAATGTATGGCGCGGAAGGTCTGGTGGATTCTCAGAACAAATCGTAAGGAGTAAGAATATGAAGAAATTGATGATTGGTAACCAGGCAGTAGCACAGGGCTTACACGATGGCGGCCTTGGCGTTGTGTCCAGTTATCCCGGCACCCCTTCTACCGAAATTACCGAATTTTTGTCTCAATATAACGACATTCACAGCGAATGGGCGCCCAATGAAAAGGTTGCTGCAGAGGTGGCTTTTGGTGCGTCCCTGGCAGGAGCACGTTCTGCGTGCGCGATGAAGCACGTCGGCCTAAATGTTGCCGCTGACCCGCTTTTTACCTTGTCTTATACAGGTGTCAACGGTGGTATGGTTATCTGTGTAGCGGATGACCCTGCCATGCACTCTTCTCAAAACGAGCAGGATTCCCGTCACTATGCGAAAGCCGCAAAGGTGCCGATGCTGGAACCTGCGGATTCTATGGAAGCATATACCTTCGCAAAAAATGCGTTTGCGCTTTCCGAAAAGTTCGACACCCCTGTTTTGCTGCGTATGTGCACCCGCATTGCACATAGCCAGTCCATCGTCGAAACGGGCGATGCTGTACCTGCAGTGCTCAAGGCGTATGAAAAGAACCCCCAGAAATACATTATGATGCCCGGCAATGCAATCAAACGGCATCCGTTTGTAGAAGAACGTACCGAAGCACTTCGTGAATACGCAGAAAACTGTCCGTATAATACGGTGGAAATGCATTCCGAGGAAATCGGTGTTATCACCTCGGGCTGCTCCTATTTGTATGTTAAGGAAGCATTAGGGGATAGCGTCAGCGTGCTGAAAATCGGTATGCCGTATCCGTTGCCCGAAAAACTGATCCGTGATTTCGCCTCGAAGGTAAAAAAACTGTACGTTATTGAAGAGCTCGACCCCATTATCGAAAATCACGTGCGGGCACTGGGCATCGACTGTGTAGGTAAAGAGGTTTTTTCGATGCTCGGTGAGTTTTCACAGGCGACCATTGCCGCTGCGTTTGGTAAAGAAGCACCTGCGTGCGTGTCTGCTGACGCAGAAATTCCCAACCGTCCGCCGATGATGTGTGCAGGTTGTCCGCACAGAGGTATGTTCTATACCTTGGCGAAAAATAAAATCACCGTTTTAGGCGATATCGGCTGTTATACTTTAGGTGCCGTGCCCCCGTTGTCCGCTTTGGATTCCACCTTGTGTATGGGTGCATCCATTTCCGGTCTGCACGGCTTTAACGTGGCACGTGGGGAAGAAGCAGAAGGTAAATCGGTTGCGGTGATCGGCGATTCCACCTTTATGCATTCGGGTATGACCGGTCTTGTCAATGTGGCATATAATGCAACCAACTCTACCGTCATTATCCTGGATAACTCTATCACCGGTATGACCGGTCATCAGCAGAATCCCACCACGGGCTACAATATCAAAGGCGACCCTGCCGCTAAGGTGGATTTAGAAGCACTGTGTCACGCACTCGGCATTAACCGTGTACGTGTGGTAGACCCGTATGACCTTGCCGCTTGTGAGACCGCTGTGAAAGAGGAGCTTGCTGTGAAAGAGCCGTCGGTGATTATCTCCCGTCGTCCCTGTGTGCTGCTCAAATCGGTAAAACACGAGGCACCCTTGACGGTGAATGCCGACAAGTGTCGCTCCTGTAAAAAATGTATGAAGCTCGGCTGTCCTGCTATCAGTATGAAGGACGGCAAAGCGAGAATTGACGCCACCCTTTGTGTAGCTTGCGGTGTCTGCAAACAAATGTGTGCGTTTGACGCCATTCAGTAAAGGAGGGTAAGCTGTGAATACGAAAAGTGTTATGATTGTCGGTGTTGGTGGACAGGGCAGCTTGCTCGCCTCCAAATTGCTCGGTCGTCTGCTTGTGGACGAGGGCTACGATGTTAAGGTGAGTGAGGTTCACGGTATGAGCCAGCGTGGCGGCTCGGTTGTGACCTATGTACGTTTCGGTGAGAAGGTGTATTCGCCTATCGTGACCGAGGGTGAAGCAGATATCATCATTTCTTTTGAAAAGCTGGAAGCTGCTCGTTATGCAAAATATCTCAAAAAAGACGGCCGTATAGTGGTAAACACCCAGCAGATCGACCCGATGCCTGTTATCATCGGTGCGGCACAGTATCCCACCGATGTGCTGGATGAGCTTGCCAACAAGGGTGTTGCCATGGATGCACTGGATGCATTAACCCTTGCGGAAACCGCAGGGTCTGCAAAAGCGGTCAATATCGTGCTGATGGGCAAAGCCGCAAAATACTTTGACATTCCGTATCAACGGTGGATTGCTGCTATCGAAAACACGGTGGCACCTAAGTTTGTCGAAATGAATAAAAAAGCATTTGAGCTCGGTTTCAATGCATAGGCCGGTGCCTTGCAAAAGGGAGCGCGAACCCGCACGGGAAAGACGGCGAGCGAAACCGCAAAGGGGTTCGACTCTCGCCTGCCTAAAAACACAAAAAAGTATTGACTATCCAAAATGTTGGTGCTAAAATGTAATACATAAAGACGCTTGAGCGGAAACCAGTACCCGAAAATATCACTCACAGAGAGCTGCGACAGGTGTGATGCAGTAGTGTACAGTCGGTGAATTCCTTCCGTGAGTCGTTGGCTGAAGGGTGTCTGTGTAGGCCAAACGGGTTCGACCGTTACATCGACAAGGGTGTGTCAGCACTCTTAAGGCCGTTGTTGTGAGATGACGGTAAATAGAGGTGGTACCACGGGATTTTTCTCGTCCTCTGTATTCCGAAGCGGAATACAGAGGACGTTTTTGTTTTTCTGTATTTCGCAACACAACCAATTATCGCAGGAAGGACGAAATCAAATGGAAAAGCGCTACTATCAAAAAGAGATTGAAACCATGCCGGTAGAGGACTTAAAAAAATTACAGTCCGAAAAACTGGTAAAGCAGGTAAAGCATGTGTACGAAAACGTACCGTATTACCGCAATTTGATGGATGAAAAGGGCATTAAACCCGAGGATATTCACGGCATTGAGGATTTACATAAGCTGCCGTTTTTAACCAAGGCGGATTTGCGTGACGCATACCCCTATGGTCTGCTTGCAAAACCGCTTTCCGAATGTGTCCGTATTCAGTCTACCTCGGGCACCACCGGTCGTCGTGTGGTGGCGTTTTACACCCAGCACGATGTTGATTTGTGGGAGGATTGCTGTGCCCGTGCTATTGTTGCGGCAGGAGGCACCAACGAAGACGTGTGTCAGGTGGCGTATGGCTACGGTCTGTTTACGGGTGGTCCCGGTCTCAACGGCGGATCTCATAAGGTGGGTTGTCTGACCTTGCCGATGTCCTCCGGTAATACCGAAAGACAGATTCAGTTTATGACCGACCTTAATGCGACCATTCTCTGCTGTACCCCGTCCTATGCCGCATATATCGGCGAGTCTTTGAAAGAACAGGGTTACACCCCCGACCAAATTCCGCTGAAAGCGGGTATTTTCGGTGCGGAAGCGTGGACCAATGAGATGCGTAAAAACATCGAAGCGACCCTTGGTATTAAGGCGTATGACATTTACGGTTTAACCGAAACGTCCGGTCCCGGTGTGGCGTTTGAGTGTGAAGAACAAACGGGTATGCATATCAACGAGGACCATTTCTTGGCGGAGATTATCGACCCCGATACAGGCGAAGTGTTGCCCGAGGGCAGCAAGGGTGAATTGGTGTTTACCGCACTCGATAAAGAAGCTTTTCCGCTGTTGCGTTACCGTACCCGTGACATTTGTGTGCTTTCCAGAAAGAAATGCTCCTGCGGCCGTACCTTAATCAAAATGGCAAAACCGATGGGCAGAAGCGACGATATGCTGATTATCCGTGGTGTCAATGTGTTCCCGAGCCAGATTGAAACGGTACTGCTCAAACAGGGCTATGAGCCCAACTACCAGATTGTGATTGACCGTGTCAATAACAATGACACCTTCGATGTTATGGTAGAAATGAACCCCGAAAAGTTCTCGGACACCGTCAGCGGCGTTACCGCACAGGAAAAAGCACTTGCGAATGCATTGAAGGTTATGCTCGGCATCAATCCGAGCGTACACCTGGTGCCGCCTAAGAGTATTGTCCGCAGCGAAGGCAAAGCGGTGCGTGTTGTGGACAAACGTAAATTGTTTGATTAAGAAAGGGTGTGCTCTACTATGTCTTTGAAGCAATTAACCGTTTTTGTAGAAAATAAAAAAGGCGCTTTGGTGGATATTACCGCCATTTTAGCGACCAACAACATCAATATCCGTGCACTGTCCATTGCGGATACGCAGGAGTTTGGCATTCTGCGTCTGATTGTCAATGATAATGATACCGCAGTAAAAACCCTGACTGACGGAGGGTATCTGATTAAAATGACCGACGTTGTCGGTGTGAAAATCGGCGATGCCCCCGGTAAGCTTTCTAAAGCATTAGAGGTGCTGGATGCGGCACATATCAATATGGAATATATTTATGCATTTATGACCCGCACGGAAAAACACGCATACGTGGTACTACGTGTGGAGGACAATGCGGCGGCGGAAGCAGCACTGGAAAATGCCGGCTTCCATCTCATCACCGACGCAGACGTGGAAAAGCTGTAAGATGAAAAAAGAACGCGAAATCAAACGATTTCGCGCTCTTTTTATATATTTTGGGATTTTAACTGCTGGTAAATCGCAAATAACTGGCTTCTGGAATTGACCCCCAACTTACCATACAAGTTTTTGTTGTGATATTTCAAGGTGTTTTCGGTGATGTGCAAACTTTTCATAATTTCTTTGGTGGTGATGCGGGATACGTACGCATCAAAAATCGCTTTTTCGGTGGCGGTGAGCCGCTTCATTCCGCCGACAAACAGTTCCAATTGTTCGGGGGCGACCATCTCGGTGGGGGTTGGGGTGACCGTTGTGTCGATAGTAGTTGCGGAGAAAGACTGTATCGTTTCTGCTCGTTTGACCAATTCACGCAAAAGGCGGTTTTCATTGACTACTAAATGCACACCAAGTAAAAACAGCTCACTAATGATGTATGAAACCGACAAAAACTCAAAATCTATATTGGCGAACTGTTCAATAGCCCATACACCAATGTTAACAAATACCGCAATAGATAAAATGACACCGTGACTTACCGAATCAATCGTTTTTTTGACATATGCGCGGATAAGAATGGTTATCATCGCGACAAAATATCCGAGCAGATACAGAAGATATAATTTGTGTAACGGGCCATATACTTTTACAAGATGTCCTACACCATTTATCATTTTAAAGGATACCGCTTTGTAATAAACATCGAAAATACCCTGGCTGGCGGTGATGAAAAACACCACAACGGCAACTGTAAGCAGCCCGTACGGTACACGTTTTTTGTACGGCGTGTTGGTGACGTGCAGTAAGCTCATCAGCATCGAAAACGGCAAAAACACCGAGCCGAGATAGGCGATGCGGTTAGCGTGTAATGCCATTGTCAGCGACATGGACAGAGAAAGCAGTGTGTAGCCGCAGTTTACTACCAGCACCGCGCTGAATAATAGGACAAACCAATGTTTCTTTTGCTTTACCACCGCACAGCAACCTATCAGCAGTAATAGCGACAATGCGGCGGTGATGCCGTAAATCAATTTCATAATTTCCCCCTATAAAAGCGCTTTCCCACCCTTTTAGTGTGGGGACAAACGTTGAAAATCGCTATATACTAATTATAAAGTATATGCGCAGTTTCGTCAAGACCGTGAAGGAGGAAGAAAAATGAAAGCTACAATGAAACGTGTAATGGGCGTAATGTTAGCAATGGTGATGCTGCTGGGGCTGGTACCGTTTTCCGCTCTTGCTACGGAGGACACCCGCACCGAAATTACGGCGGTGGTCGCTACGTCTGATATGAAAGCACCTCAATTTGGAGATGCGGTTGTAACAGCATATGCGTTCACCTTCACCGAAGGTACCATTTGCAGTGTCCCTACTTCAATGGGCCATTGGCTGAAAAAGAACGGCGATGGGTGGCAACGCTATGACGGTGCCTACTTCTCCGAAGGCACCTATCGTTATTCCAACCAGTTGCGCATCAATTCTCCCAACGGCGAGCGATATAAATTCGCCGAAACGGTGGATATCACCATTGACGGTAAAAAATGGACGCACGATACGTTATATGACTACGGTACATATTCCTACGGATATATGCAGTCTCCGGAATTTACGGTGGATTGGGAATTGTTGCCGCTGTCTTTTGTTGACAGTACAAATTTCGACATCAAGAAAAACTACGCCGGCAGAGACATTCAAAGCTATTCGGTAGCCGATGCCGTGTTCGGCGGTGTGGGGCCGTATACCTTCTCCAAAACGTCCGGTCCCGAATGGGTGAATGTTGCGGCTGACGGCACGGTGAGCGGCACACCTACTGCGGTCGGTGAAAATGCCGATCTGGTGATTCGCGTTACCGATAACGCGGGTACGTACCAAGAAATCACCGTCTCCGTGGATGCCACCCGGATAGACCCCGCGTTGCGTGAGAAGGTGGACACCGTTGTAGGCACTTCCAACATCGGTGTGCCGGCGTATGGTGATGCGGTTGTCACAGCATATACGTTTATCTTCACGGAGGGTACGTTCTGTAATGTTCCCGCCTCCATGGGCTTTTGGGAAAAGAAGAACGGCGAAGTATGGGAGCGGTATAACAGTGTTACCTTCGTGGAGGGCACCTACCGCTATTCCAATCAGTTGCGTATCGATTCCCCCTATGGTGAAACGCATCAATTCGCAGAAACGGTGGACATCACCATTGATGGCGAAAGTTGGACACACGGGACGTTGAATAACTACGAGGGATATTGCTACGGCTATATGACCTCCGCCGAATTTGTCATTGAAATGCCACCTGTTCCCGAATTGTTGTTTATTGATAGCGACGCATACGATATTCCCACGGGTTATGCCAACAAACCGATGCAATCCATCTCGGTTGCTGAGGCGGTGTCCGGCGGTGTTGCACCGTATGCGTACAGCATCGTTTCCGGCCCTACTTGGCTGGTGATTGATGAGAACGGCGTTCTTTCCGGTACACCTACTGCGCAGGCGGCTTCCACCACCGCGGTGTTGCAGGTAACAGACGCGGAAGAAAGCTTTAAAACCATCACCATTCAGGTGGGCAGAGTGTATAAAGACCCTGTGGCACGCACGCCGATTTCCACCATCACCGCCACCTCCAATATAGAAACTCCCATTTTTGGCGGTCAGGTGAAAAACGTTTCCTTTACCGTTACCGCCGGCGACGGTGTTCGCTTTGGCGGCGGCTCTGTTGTGGGCTGGTATAAAACGCTAAACGACGTGGAAATGGAAAAATACGAAGAAGAAACCTTCGTCGCAGGTACGTATGTCTATATTGGTGCTATCTATATTGATGGTGAAGAAGGTCATGAGTACGTACTTGCCGAGTCGCTTACCGTCACGGTAGACGGCAAAGAATGGCTGTGCGACGAGTGTCAGATTGACAACGACTCCTCCAGTGTATTGGTGGGTTGTGTGTTTGAAGTGGCACCCGAATTGATGTTTGAAGATAGTGAAGGCTATGATATTCCCGCAGGAAATATCTCTGTACCAATGCAACCCATCTCGGTCGCAGCGGCGGTTTCGGGCGGTGTTGCACCGTATGCGTACAACATCGTTTCCGGTCCCTCGTGGTTGACAATTGATGAAAACGGTGTTCTTTCGGGTACGCCCGTCGCTGTCGCGGACGAAACCTTCGTGACGTTGCGCGTGACCGATGCCCAAGACGTATATAAAGAAATCACTATTTCGGTAGGTCAAATATTGGCTAAAAACGGTTGGGAACCGGAAGGCGGCAAGTGGGCGTACTATAAAGACGGCGTGAAACAAATCAACTGCTGGATGAAGGACAGCGTCGGTTGGTGCTATCTCGGTGAAGACGGCTACTGCGTAACCAATTGTTGGAAGAGAGACAGCCACGGCTGGTGCTACTTGAACGCAGACGGCAGAATGGCGACCAACTGCTGGGTGCGCGATTCCAAAGGTTGGTGCTATCTCGGCGCTGACGGCTATGCGGTGACCAACTGCTGGAAGAAAGACAGAGTTGGTTGGTGTTATCTGGACGCCAACGGTTCTATGACCAAATCGGCATGGGTGCTGGACGGCGGCAAGTGGTATTATCTGGATGCCAACGGCTATATGGTATCTAACAAATGGATGAAAGACTCCAAAGGTTGGGTATACCTCGGCTCTGACGGTGCTATGAAAACCAACGCGTGGGTACGCGACTCGGTCGGTTGGTGTTACGTCGGTGCTGACGGCTATGCGGTCACCAATTGCTGGAAGAGAGATAGCGTCGGTTGGTGTTATCTCAACGCTAACGGCTCTATGACCAAGAATAACTGGGTGCTGGACGGCGGCAAGTGGTATTATCTTGACGGCAACGGCTATATGGTAGCGAACAAAACGCTCACCATCGGCGGCAAGAGATACAACTTCAACGCTTCGGGTGTTTGCACCAATCCGTAATTGCATAAAAACACGGTGTGTCGAAAGACACACCGTGTTTTTCATTCTAATCCCAGCAACAAACCGTACCCGATACCCATTAAGATTTCGGCGACGGTCCGGCCGCCTTCCACGGCACACGGGCCTAACCTACATCGCGGGGCATACCGTATGCTTCACGACGTGCAAGATCAATCCCACGGCACCAAGTACCGTCTAACAGCGGGTTTTCGCTTCGCAATTGCAGGTTGGTCATAAAGGCGATAATTTCCTGCCACAAGGCACGGAACGTGTCGTCTTTTGTCACTTTATAGGCGTATGCAAAAGCCAAAGGCAAC
>JAZNXY010000013.1:0-1768 GCA_045594105.1 Acutalibacteraceae bacterium
ACACGGGCAACGGATTTCTTTCTTCTGCCGGTACCGTAGAAATACGGTCTCTTATTGTAATCCATAATTCACTAACCCCTTCCTTAAAATTCACGTGCGACAGGTTTCTGCGCAGCGTGTGCGTGCTCACCGTCAGCATAGCAATGCAGACGACCGTAAGCGGCATCACCAATGGTGTTGTTCGGAATCATGCCGTATACAGCAAGCTCCATCGCTTTTTCGGGACGGGTTGCCATCAGGGTTGCATACTTAGTCTCTTTCAGACCGCCAATCCAACCGCTGTGACGCTGCCATTTTTTCTGCTCCAGTTTTTTACCGGTCAGAACGGCATCCTTACAGTTGATGATGATGACATGGTCACCGCAATCAACATGAGGAGTGAAGGTGGGTTTATGTTTGCCGCGCAGCAAGGTTGCAGCTTCAGCAGCAACACGACCGAGCGACTTACCTGCAGCATCAAGCACATACCAGCTGCGCTCAACTTTGCCTGCTTTTTCCATGTAAGTGGACATAGTGGTTTCCTCCTATATATATACTTCTTTTTATATTGCTCAAATAAGATACCACACCGAAATACGGCTGTCAAGGGTTATTTTGCCGTTTTTTTAATTTATATCCCCAATTCTCTCGTTTTCTCTCCTATTTACGCCGTTTTGCTCTGTTTCTCGTTTTCCATTTCATTTTGTCGTCCCCAAAAATGAAAAGACAAGAAAAACGACGTATACGTGAGAAAACAAGAGTATGCGTCGTTTATTTTAATTTTATTTGTTTACAATGTTATGTGGTGTGCCGTTTATAAACAACTGCACGTTTTCCGCCACCAGATCCACCAGCTTTTCACGCACCTCGGGCGGTGCCCACGCAATATGCGGTGTCAGAATACAGTTTTTAGCGGTAAGCAGAGGATTTTCGGGATGCATCGGTTCGGCACACAGCACGTCGATGCCTGCACCTGCGATGCTACCGTCATTCAGAGCGTCTGCGAGGTCCTTTTCTACCGCCAAGCCGCCTCGTGCAGTGTTGATGAGCAGAGCGGTCGGTTTCATCAGCGACAGCGTTTCTTTGCAAATAACCCCTTTGTTTTGTTCGGTCAACGGACAATGAAAGGACAGCACGTCGCTTGTCCTAAACAGCGTTTCTTTGTCCACCGTTTCGTACGGGCAGCTTTCAGGTGTACGGGTATGCACCAAAACACGCATGCCGAACGCTTCGCCAATCGCAGCAACCCGTTTGCCGATAGCGCCGCAACCGAAAATGCCGAGCGTTTTGCCGACAAGGCAGGTCTGCGGATATTTGAAATAAGTGAATTGCTTGGAACGCACCCAATCTCCTGCGTGTACCGATGCGGAATACTGCGGAATGCTGCCTGCGAGGGATAAAATGAGTGCGAAGGTATGCTGTGCCACCGCCTGCGTAGAATATCCCGGCACGTTACACGCAATGACCCCTCTCGCCTTTGCGGCAGCAAGGTCGATATTGTTGTACCCTGTTGCAAACACACCTACCATTTTTAAGTTGGGTGCGGCATCCATCACGCTTGCGGTGATTTCCGCTTTGTTGCAAAGCAAAATCTCCGCATCCTTTACTAACGCAGGGATTTCTGCGGCGGGTTTCAAGTCATACACGTCCGCATCTCCGAGGTCGGTAATGGGTTGTAAAGAAACGTCACCGTTAGAAATGGTGTCGGCGTCTAAAATGACGATTTTCATAGCATCACCTGCTTTGTCGATTTCTTATGTTTATGATACCACAAGCCCGCCAAAAACAC
>JAZNXY010000014.1:0-19147 GCA_045594105.1 Acutalibacteraceae bacterium
TTATCCCCTGCGTTTTCTGCAAATGTCACCTCGTACAATATTGTGATTCCGCATAATGTGACCGTGCTGACCGTCAGTGCGGAGACGGCTGATAAAAACGCCACCATTTCGGTGGAGGGCAGCAAAAATATGCAGGTTGGCAAAAACGTGCGTAAGGTTATTGTCACCGCCCCCAACGGCACCAAGAAAACCTACACCTTGAACATCACCCGCCAGGAAAGCACAGGCAATGTGACCGGCACGACCACAACACCCGGGAAAACGGATGACTCCGCGAAGGTAACGGTGGGCGAGGACACGCTGTATATTGCGAAGGATCTGAAGGACGTTACCTTGCCGACCGGCTTTGAGCAGGTGGCTTTGACGGTCAACGATGCACAGTTCCCGTCGGTACAGGACAAATCCCGTACGGTTGTGCTGCTGTATCTTATCGATGCCAACGGCAAAAACGGCAAGTTTTATGTATACGACACGGCAACGATGACCTTTTCGGATTTCAACCACGCAGTCATGCCGACAGGGGTATACACCTTCTTGACTCCCGAAAATAATGTGGTGGTGCCTACCGGCTTTGCCCAGACATTTTTGAAGGTGGGAGAGCAGACCATTACTGCGTGGAGCTTTCCCGATATAGCGATGCAGGAGTATTATCTTGTGTATGCGCTTTCTCCCACAGGTAACAAGGGCTTATATCAGTATGACACCGTGGAAGGCACCTTCCAGAGATTTACCGCCGCAACGGAAACTCCTGTCATAAATGAGGACATAGAAGAAAATGTGCCTGATGAAAACAAAAAGGGCTTTTTCGGTACTGTCAAGGGCTGGTATGACAGTCTGCTTGCCCGTTTTGGTATGACAAGACTGATTCTGCTTACCGCAGGTGCGGTATTGCTGATAGCAGCACTTGTTGTGTTGATCGTGTTGTTAGCCAAACGCCCGAAAAATTGTAAACACTAAACAAAAAAAGGAACGGCGAATGTAATCATTCGCCGTTCCTTTTTTATTATTCATACAATATAAAGCAGGCAGGGTCTAACGTAATGACCGCTTTTTCCAAAATAAGAAGGTCGCCTTCCTTGCGGAACGGGCAAGCAACACGCTTGCCGTCTGCCGTCAGCATTTCCACTCGGGACACCGGCTTTTCGGTGACGAGCGGCACCTCTTCGAGCGGGTCTAAGCTGATGTTAAATACCGCCGTAAACAAACCGCCGTCGGGCAGGTATGCCGCCTTGAGATATACCTCCGAATCGTCGGGATAGTAGACAGGCAGATTGCCGCTGTTTTTCAGCAGCTCCACTATCTGCAGCTTGCGGGATGCCGTGAGGAAGGAAAATGCCTGTAAATAGTTAAATTCGGTGTTGGGAGAGCCGCAGAACGCAACCACCGTGCCGCCACGGTCATTGTGGAACACCGTCACAGCGGGGAACAGCGGGATTTCGTCCTTGCCGTCTTTTAAGTGCATGGTCATTGACATCACCTGCACTCGCTCGTCGGTGATAACAAGCTCACGAATCCATTTTTGTGCGTTGGCCTTGTTGCCGTTGACGTACAGTCGCTCAAAGCTGGCACGGACACCGTTCCACGCCCGACAGGTAACACCAATATCCTTCGTGAAACCACGTGCGGTCAGCTTTTCTACGGCGTCAGCCGCCAAAAACACCGTGCCGTCAAGCATTTCATCGATTTCTGTATCGGTGAAGGCATTGACGGCATTGCCCTCCAGGAAGGCCGCACCACCGTGTTTAGACGAGAAGTACAGCGGCACACCGAAACGCTCCAACACGCACGAGGACCATGCATCAGACAGGGAATACCAACCCGGCACAGTCAAACCGTAATCGGGCTTTACAGGCAACGGGATACGGCAACCGACCCATTGCATAGTAGGCACCATTTCCGCTAACGTATCGTACAGCCCGCGGTTTTTTGCAAGGATTTTGCGGAACGCTTTGCCGCTTTGCGGCTCAAAGGTTGCCAGACGGGTAATCCAATGCTTCGCACCTGCCGCACCCTCTAAAATGGATGCAACAAAATGAGAATGTAACGATTGTGCTCCTGTGCTGTAACGGTTTTGCGGGCAGGTGTCGGTTTCCGCCAAAATAACGTCTGCCTTGCCTTTTAAGCATTCCGTTTGCTGTGCGGCACGATAGGAAACCTTACTGAAAAAGCGTGCACCTGCGGGGGTGTAGTTGCCGTTATTGATACGTACTACAACGGGGTTATCTTTGCCTGCCAAGATTTCGGCAATATCTGCGGCAAACTCTGCCGTATGACCTACGGAGCAGAAGGTACCGGGAATAGTGGGGTCAACGCTGTCAATACCCTCACGCATGGCCTTTGCCGCACCGAGCAGGGAATCCCGCTGCGTTTCTACATACACGTCGGTGTATGCCTCGCACAGCTCGGGATGCGTTTTGCCGCTGACAATATCCGCAATTTCCTGACGGGAAAGATCGGTGCCTGCCAAGCGGTTAAACGCAGCGACGTGCATCGGGCAGGTACAGCCCTTGCCGCCTCGGTAGATCAGACGGAAATCATCGTCCACCATAATTTCTTTGGGTGCATATTTTGCAATGATTGCGAATTGGTCACGCAGATACGCACGGAACGCTTCATCGTACGGACAGAGTGTACCTACGTCTGCCTTGCCGTTGGAGAAATTGATATACGGTTGGAAGGCGGACGGTTGGTTGAGCGGATAACCGTGACCGATGGTGCATTGCACGAGAATGCCGCACGTCAAGCCCATTTCGGCTAAGCGATCACGAAACAAAGCGTAATCCTTGCACTGCATTGACGCCTTGTCAATGGTGGGGATCCCTTCAGGTACCAGCTTCACCATAAACAATGCACAGTCGGCAACACCGTTTTCGTACTGCCACTTAATGTCTTTGCAGATCTCGTCAACGTGTGCCGTGTCCAACGGCATAATGGAATACAGATTTTTCATAACCGTACCACCGATAGTATGTTTATTTTTTCAGTGCAATTGCTGCTTTGGCTTTGGCTACGATGTTGTCGGCACACAGACCGAACAAGGGAAGAAGATCCAAAGCAGGGCCGGACATACCGAAGGTATCCTCTACGCCGACACGCAATACGGGTACGGGAACGGTTTCGCAAATAACCTCGCTTACCGCACTGCCAAGACCGCCGATGATATTGTGCTCTTCTGCGGTAACGATAGCACCTGTTTCGTTAGCGGCGGCAACAAGGATGTCACGGTCGATAGGTTTGATGGTTGCCATATTGATAAGACGTGCGGAAATGCCTTGGTTTTTCAGCAGCTCCACCGCTTTGATAGCTTCGCCCACCAGAAGACCGGTCGCCACAATGGTCACATCGGTGCCTTGTGCGAGGGTGACACCTTTGCCGATTTCAAACTGATAATCCTCTTCAAACAATACCGGCACCGCCAGTCTGCCGAAACGCAGATAGCAAGGGCCGTTCATTTCTGCCGCCGCACGTACCGCTTTGCGTGCTTCTACGTCGTCAGCGGGGTTTAAGATGGTCATACCGGGGATGGAGCGCATCAGCGCAATGTCCTCACAGCACTGGTGAGTAGCACCGTCTTCACCGACAGAGATACCTGCGTGGGAAGCACCGATTTTCACGTTCAGATGCGGATAGCCGATAGAGTTTCTTACCTGCTCAAACGCTCTGCCTGCCGCAAACATGGCGAAGGAAGAAGCGAACACGATTTTGCCTGTTGCCGCCAGGCCTGCGGCAACACTCATCATGTTGCCTTCCGCAATGCCTGCGTTAATAAAGCGATCGGGAAACGCCTTGGCAAACACGCCGGTTTTGGTGGCGGCGGAAAGGTCGGCATCCATAACGACGATGTTGGGATTTTCTGTGCCGAGCGCTACCAGCTCCTTGCCGTAGCTGTCTCGGGTAGCGATTCTTTTTACTTCAGCCATTTTTTACGCCTCCTCTAATGCTTTTGCTGCGGCGGTAAGCTCCGCAAGAGCGATTTCTGTTTGTTCTGCGTTGGGTGCACTGCCGTGCCAGCCAACCTGATTTTCCATAAAGGAAACACCCTTGCCCTTGATACTGGTCTGAATAATGGCGGTGGGCTTGCCCTTTACGGTTTTCGCCTCGTTTAAGGCGGCTTCAATCGCATCAAAGTCGTGCGCATCAATTTCGATAACGTGGAAACCGAATGCTTCGAATTTTTCGGGGATGGGATAGGGGGAGTTCACCTCTTCGACAGTGCCGTCAATCTGCAGATTGTTGTTGTCCACGATAACAACAAGGTTGTCCAGCTTTTTGTGTGCTGCGAACATGGCCGCTTCCCATACCTGTCCTTCTTCGATCTCGCCGTCACCGAGAATGGTGTAGGTGCGGAAATCATCGCCCGACAGCATGGCACCGAGTGCCATGCCGACAGCGGCGGACACACCCTGTCCGAGAGAACCTGTAGACATATCTACGCCGGGAATATTTTTCATGTCGGGGTGTCCCTGCAGGATGGAACCGATTTTACGCAGGGTGGGAATCAAATCCTCGGAGAAAAATCCTCTGACCGCCAAAGCGCCGTACAGTGCGGGTGCTGCGTGACCTTTGGATAATACAAAACGGTCTCTGCCTTCCCACTGCGGATCTTCGGGACGGATATTCATCTCGTTAAAATACAGGTATGCCAATGTATCGGCAATCGACAGCGAGCCGCCGGGATGACCGCTTTTGGCATTGAAGGTGCCTACAATGATATGCTGGCGGATGCGATTTGCAATGATAGCCAAACGTTTTTTTGCAGTTGCGTCCATAATGATGTTTCTCCTTTTTGTGCCGTGCAAAGCAAAATAAATGCGTTGCCCCATACTTACTGGCAGTATAACATATATTTCTAAACTATGCCACCCCTAAAAGCAAAAAAGTTCACAAAAAATACAGTAGACAACACAAAAAAAGTTTGATATAATAAACAGAACAAACAATTCGGGAGGAAACTAACGTGAAATTGTGCAAAAAAATAATGGCGCTTGTTTTGGTGACGGTTATGCTGTTTTCCTTTGCAGCGTGTGGCTCTACCCCCAAGATTGCGATGACGGTGGACGGCAAGGACTACCCTACCGGAGAATATCTGGCATATATGCTGGACGCATTTCAGCAGGTATACATCAACCAGGGCTTGTATTATTACGAGCAGCAGGGTGCAGATGTATGGGCACAGGAATATACTTATAAGGACCAGAAGGTGAAGCTGGACGAATACATCAAGAAGATGACGGTGGATACCATTATTCGTCAGAAGGCACTGGAAAATATGATGGCGGAGGCGGGTGTAAAGCCCTCCGAGGAAACCACAAAAGACGTAGAGGAAATGCTGGGTCAAATCTCCGAAAGCACGCTGCTGTCTTACGGCGTCAGCATGGCAAGCTACAGAGCGATGTGCGAAGCATACTATCGCAACGAGCTTTCCTTGTTCCTGTCCCGCTATGACAAAAACGGTACCACCCCCGTTTCCGAGGAAGACATCCGCAAATATTTCGAAACCAACTATCTGAGCTACAAAATGATTTCGGTAGAGATGATGACTGCCGACGGCAAAGAGAAGTCTGAGGACGAGCAGAAGAAGATTACCGACAATCTGCAGAAATACCTGGATATGTACAACAAGGGCACCGACTTTAACAAGGTGGTTGCACAGTACAACTATGACATTAGCACCAAGAGCGATAAAAAGCTCGAAACCTTGACCGACGAGGATACCCGTCAGGATCTGGAAGCCACCGCAACCGAGGATACCCAGCTGGTAGATGCCATCAAAGGCATCAAAGAAGGCGAAGCAAAGCTCGTAACCTATAAATCGGGCGGCAAAACCTTGACAGCGGCGGTAATTCTCCGTCTTGACCCCGAAGAGGGCAAGGGATACGAGGATTCCTTCACCAAAAACCGTCAGAACATCCTGCTTGGCATCAAGCATGACGAGTTTAACAAGGCGGTGGAAGAAGTAGCCAAGAAGCTCACCTATACGGTGGATGAACGTGCTTACAAAATGTGCGACCCCAAAGAATTCGTAGGATAAAGAAAAACACGGCACAACAGAACGTTGTGCCGTGTTTTTTTTATAAATCGTCTGCGTCCTGCTCAGGTACACCGCCGTCAATAGGTGTGCCTGTATAACTGCCGTTCACGTCGGACGGCACGCCGTTTTTACTTTGCTCTTGCATGATCCGTGCCTCCGCAATGATAGGGGTGACGGTGTGTAAGGGCTCTTTTTTTGTTTTGGGATCTTTAATTTCTTTCTTTTCCATACAACATACTCCTTTCGGCAACAGTATGTGCATAAAGGAAAGGATTATTCCACAACCCGACAGCAAACGGTGGAAAAGACGAGCAGCGGTATGGCGTCTGTCACATGGAATACGGTGAAGCCGTCGGATAGCTGCCGTATTTGTGTGTGCCAGCTGCGTGCATCGTAAAACCATACCGTATGGGTGCGGCAATCGGCATCACGATAGCAGAAAAACGGCTGCTCTGCGGTGCCGTCAAACCGTATTTTCGCTTCGTGATGCACCGCACGTCGTATCGCTTCCTTTTGCGAGATGTAAACGGGGACACATCCACGCACACAGTCAACGGCATGGTAAAAAACCGATTTAAAAAGCGGCAAGCACAGGCGATTTTCCGCCGAAAGCCGTGCCGCCAAAGCGGTGTGAGCAGCGGCGTCGGCAAGGGCGGTGACCGCACCGGCAACGTTGTGCTGTGAAGCGGCATAAACAGCGGTGTGTACCCATCTGTTGACGGCGGGTGCACTGTCCCGAAGGTATACAAGCGGCACAACACTGTAATCCGCAGCAGCTTCAAAAAGGTGTGTGGCTTCGGGTATCCGCAATCCACCGTTAGGGGCAGTGTGACAGGCAGGCGGTGCCATATAGGTCAAAAAAGGCAGGGCGGCACGCAGGGAAACGGTGGAGGACTGAGGAGAGGCGATACCCAATATCTGCAGCGGTCGTTTTGGCGTGTCCGCCAACTGTACAGCGAGCAGCTGCCCTTTGTGTATGCGTGGCAAACCGCAAAGTGACGGATTCATACGGTATAAGGCCCGTACCGAGCTGCCGTACCGCACGGCAATTTCACGCATCGTCTCTCCGTGGCGTACTGTATGAAAGGTATGCACCCGACGTACTGCCAGCGCTTGCCCCTGTGCCAATGCGGCATTGCTTTTCAGTCCGTTATCCGCCGCAAGCCGTAACGGCGACACGCCACACCGTTTTGCCGCCTCGACCACAGTTTCTCCTTGTTGTGCTATGCAGATGTCCACTAAAATCCCCCTTGCACCCTAATCAATTGACTATATGTGTGTTTTTCTCTAAACAGAACGATGAAAAAATACGAAAAAACTATGGTCAGAAGATTGTTTTGCAGAACTTTGAAACCACCTTCAACGTGAAGTTCGCAGGCGAAAAGGGCGGTGCTGTTCTGGCGTTCCGTCAGCAAGAGCCCGGCTGCTTCACCACGGGATATTACAAACTTGTCAAAACGATGGGCTTTGTGTCACTCAATAAAAACGGTATGTCTATTGCTTCCGGCGAGGATATTGTGAGCAAATCCGAGGGTGACAGCACCAACGATATGTACAACCACTTTGAAACCGCCTTTGAAACCGCTTTGCCTGATACGGTCACCGTTAAGGTGAGAGTGGTGGGCAGTGATATCACAGCGGAAGTTTACGACTATGCGACACAGCAGTTGCTGCACACCGAGCAGGACACCCTGTCTCTTATGGCGGCAGGCACTTTGGCGTACAGCGTATCCACTATCGGGCACAGCATCGGCGATATTACACTGGCCAAGCTGAACAGCTTCGGTGCACCGGCAGATATGGTGGTCGAAGGGCATAAAAACGGTGCGGTTGAAATGGTAGACGTGGTCAAAACCGAAAACGGCAACCGCTACACCGTAGAGGTTACCCCTGACGCAGGATATGAATTGCGTGCCGGCTCGCTGCTGGTGGAGGATAAGAACGGTAACCTGTATGTGCCTACCCGTGTGGGCTTCCGTCAGGGCGGCAATGCCCGGCGGTACACCGTGGCCATCGAGGGTGAGGGTGCTGTGTACGCAGACTTCTATAAACCCGCTGCAGAGGACCCGAACATCGGCAATCTCGGCACATCCATCAATGCGAAGGTGGCAGGCCTGCGTTTTGTCAGCCGCTTTACCCATACAGTAGAAAACGAAACGATGTATGTTGTGCTTGACGGTGAGAAGCGGGCAGTTGCCGATTATGGTATGCTGCTTGGTCTGGATGCGGTTGTCGGTGATGAGGAGCTGACACTGGCACTTACCGAAACCAACAAATATGTACGCAAGCTGAGTGTTAAGGAAAGCGCCGTATACTACGATTACTGTGATGACCACATCGATATGAGCGTTTGCATCACGGGTGTGGATAAAGTACCCGGCGGTGCGGATATGGAGGTTGTTTCCAGAACCTACATCGTTCTCGAAAACGGAGATACACTGTACGGTGATACCTGGAGCAGCTCTTATAATGCAACCTGCGGTGTGTATTAAACCGATACAAGAGAAAAGCTATAGATCTTGCAAAGTGAGGAGAACTGCATGAAAACATATGAAACACCTGCGGTACAGGTGGTCGCATTGACCCCTGCAGAGCCGGTGGCCTTCGGCGATAACAATTTGCCTTTGGCTTCGCCGGTAAGACCGTAACACAAAAAGCCGATGCAGCAGCTGCCGCATCGGCTTTTTTATATATTACATGTTTGTAACCTTTGTTGAGTGGTTTGTCTGCGTATGGTAAGATAGGATGAATTATTATGGAAAGGAGCGAGTGCCGTGGGTGAAGTCAGAGACGCACTGAAGAGTGTTTATAAGCAGCCGTGGTTTTACAGCATACTGCTATTGACATTGATACCGTTGTTCCCCGATTATTTATCTTTCCCTGCGGTGATTATCGCTTTCTTTTTGTGCTTGCGTGATGCCAAAAACCGTGGCGAAGGGCTGCGTTTGGGCAAAATCGGCATCATGATGCTTATCTATCTCGCCTATATGGCGTGCAGTCTTTTTTATACCATTGATTTTGAAGGCAGCTTCTGGACCTTGCTGATGTGGCTGTGTATGTTCCTCGGGTATCTGACAGCGGCAACTGTTTTGAATAACCGTCATCGTCTGCGTACCGCCATTTTATGTATGACCATGACCACCGGTGTTGTCGGCGGTGTGGCTGTCATACAGTTTGTTTTGCGTGAATGGTTCAAGCTGCACGTGGATGATATGCTGTGGGAACAGTCCGACCGTTTCATATACGGTCTTTTGAACATTTCCGTGAGCAATGCCGACTTTGGTACACGTGTGTCTTCCACCTTCAACAACCCCAATCTGATGGCGGCATACCTGGCACTGACCATTCCGTTTTCTATTGCTTTTGTACTGACAGGCACCCGATCCAAGCCAAAAGCCCTCGCCCGCATTGCGTTGATAGCGGCGGTGTATGCACTCGGCTTTTCCTATTGCCGTGCAGGGTATCTTGCACTTGTGCTGGTGGGAGGTCTGCTGGGTCTGCTGTATATTCGCAAGAGATTTATGCTCACCGTCCTGACTGTCATCTATGTTGTGCTGCTGGTGCCCTCGTCTGTTGGTAACCGTCTGCTGTCGGTTATTCCCTCCAACCCCGATCAGCCCGCAGACACCATTGTAGAAACCTTGCCTGACGATTTGCCGATGGAGCTGCCCGAAAAGCTGGAGCAGATTGAGCAGGAGGTCGTCACACGTTATGAAAAAGATGGCTCGGTAAGCGAACGCTTTTTGATTTGGCAATCGGCGATGGACTCTATCAAAAAGCGTCCCGTTTTTGGCTTGGGCTTGGGCGTGCAAACCACTCAAATTATGCTGAAAGCAGATGCGCTGAACTTTAAGCATGCGCACAATTTGTTCCTGGAAATATTGTGCGAAGGCGGCGTCATATCGTTACTGCTGTTTTTGGGTGTTTTGTATTTGTTGTCGGTGCGTGGCGTACGGCTTTTGTGCCAGCGTGGCAGAAAAGAAGCACGGCTGCTCGGCTTTGCCGTGTTTGCCGCCTGCGGTGCGTTGCTTGTGTTCGGTGTATTCGATTTCCCGTTGACAATTCCGCGTGTGATATCTACCGCTATGTTGCTGATGGGTATTACCGAGTCGGCGGCACGTCTGTACCTGCCCCACCATAAAAAGGAACAGGCAAATAGCAGACATTTCCTGCAAAAACCGAGAAAAACATCTTGCAATTTACCTGAAAAGTGATAGGATAGTAGCCGAGGGACTGCTTGTTATTTTGAAAAAGGAGGCGAGCAATATGCTGGTAAAAGAAAGAAGTGCACAAAACGGTACAGCTGTTAAAAAACAGAATCGGCGACTGCTTATATTGTTCGCCGCTTTGCTTGCGGTTGTGTGTCTGGTGACGTTGGTGTTTTTTGCGGTGTCGGGTATGCGAAGCGGTGCCCGACTTGCCGAAAAAGACCGTGAGATTGCCGCCTTACAGCAACAGTTAGACAGCGAAAAAGGAAAGAACGACACACTTGGCAAGGAAAATGATACGTTGAAAAGCAAGGTATCGTCGTTGGAAAAAGAGAACGATGCCTTGAAAATTGAAATTTCCAAGAAAGACGGCGTTTTCCCTGCTGCCGCATACGAAGGGAAAAAACTGGTCGCACTTACCTTTGATGACGGTCCCGGAAAATATACGGCAGAGCTGCTGGATTTTCTGAAAGAACATCGGGTGAGGGCGACTTTTTTCTTGCTCGGCTGTAATGCCAATATCTATCCGTCTCTGATACAGCGGATGGATGCGGAGGGACATGCCATCGGCAACCACAGTTATTCTCATCCGAATCTGACAAAGCTGACCGCTGCGGGTGTTGCCTCTCAGATAGGCAGCTGTAATGCGGCGATTTATAAGGCGATAGGGCGTAATGCATCTGTTTTGCGTTGCCCGGGCGGCAGTGCCAATGCTACCGTGCGTAATGTGGCGACCGGTGTGCAACTGCCCATTATTTATTGGAGCGTAGACACGAAGGACTGGGAATTACGTGACAAAGATAAGATCCTTCAAAATGTGTTCGGCGAAAAAGGAATCCGGGACGGCTCCATTGTCCTTATGCATGATATCCATCGGGAATCGGTGGATGCCGCCAAGGAAATGATACTGCGACTTGAACAAGAAGGATATACGTTTGTGACGGTGCCGGAGCTGCTGTCGGTACGTAAGGGCGGCATGCAGGCGGGACAAAGTTACAGCAATGGGTATTAAGATATGTTTATAGGAAATGTAGAAATTAAAGGATATGCGGCATTGGCGCCTATGGCGGGTGTGGCAGACCGTGCATTCCGTCAGATGTGTGTGGATCACGGTGCAGCATACACGGTGGGTGAAATGGTGAGTGCCAAAGGGCTCACCTTCGGTGACCGCAAAAGCAAAGAGCTGTTGGTGCTGGACGATACGGCACGTCCTGCGGCGGTACAGCTGTTTGGGGATGACCCCGATACGCTGGCCGAAGCGGCAAAAATGGCACTGGCGGTAAAGCCGGATATTATTGACATCAACTTCGGGTGCCCCGCACCGAAAATTGCAGGTAACCATTGCGGCAGTGCGCTGCTGCGTGAGCCGCAGCTGTGCGGTGATATCGTACGTGCGGTTGCGGCTGCGGTGGACGTACCCGTAACCGCTAAAATCCGTAAAGGGTATGCCAAAAGTGATGATGTGGCGGTGGAGGTGGCACTCGCCTGTGAAGCAGGCGGCGCCGCTGCCGTGACGGTGCACGGCCGTACACGTGACCAGATGTATGCACCGCCGGTAGATGTTGGCTGTATCCGCCGTGTCAAAGAGGCGGTAAAGATCCCCGTTATAGGCAACGGTGACATTTATACCGCTGCCGATGCCGCCCGTATGTACGAGGAAACGGGCTGCGATCTGGTAATGGTCGGGAGAGGGGCTCTGGGTGCTCCGTGGTTGTTCACCGAAATCAATGCTTTGCTCGGCGAGGAGCGGATTTTGCCGCCACCGCCGTTGTCACGCAGAATGGCGCTTTTATTTCGGCAGGTGTCTATGGCGGCAGAGTTCAAAGGCGAAAAGGTTGCGCTTTTGGAAGCGAGAAAGCACGCCGCCTGGTATATGCGCGGCTTAAAAGGTGCGGCGGCGTTGCGCTCTGCTTGCGGCACGATTACCACATTAGAAGAATTGGCACAGCTTTGTGCAAGGGTTATACAAGAAAATGAATAATAAAAAGAGGCGTTCAATACACTGTATTGAACGCCTCAACATTTATAGTATACCACGGGAAACCGTGAAACGCAAGTAAATTTTTTTCTGAATTTTTTGGATATTTTGCGAATAGACAGCAGCGGATTTCGTATGGTATATTGTAGATGCAAGGAAGACAGGAGAAAGGAGTATATGATATGAAAGATACTCCGCCGGACTACGAAGTTTGAAACTTTTGAAGGGAGCGAGTCCAATGGGCTGACACCGCTGTAAAAAAGAAAAATAAGGGTGATCCACTATGAAAATCGGATGGTTAAAACAAGTTAAAGAAATCTGAAGAAATGGTGAGTCCAATGTACTAATTTATTTTAGCGATGTCTGCGATCCCAAAAAGGGTCGCTTGTAAGAAAATAATCGACAGAAAACCTACTATATAGTTAGTCAGAAGCCACAAAACCCCGAGAAAAAAACGGAGGTAACGCTTTCAAGTAGTGTACTAAAAACTATAAGTAAGATGTTCTTCGCAAACTTCAAAACCTAATAAAAAATATCAGCCGCACGGAATAAAACCCGTGCGGCTTTGTTTTATGAAAACAAACGGCTTTTTCTCTGTTATTGCAGGAAAATGCTTGATTTTTTCAGAAGGATTTGTTATGATATGTGTATGAATTTTCTACAAAATTCGAGGGGGGACCGGCTTGAAAGCGCTGGAAGACAAGATTCGTGCAGAAGGGCAAGTGTATGAAGGCAATGTGCTGAAGGTAGACTGCTTTCTGAATCATCAGATTGACGTAAACTTCCTCTGTGAAATCGGAAAAGAGTTTCACCGCTTGTATGAAGGCGAAGAAATCAATAAAATCCTGACCATCGAGGCGTCGGGCATCGGCATTGCCTGTATCGCCGCACAGTATTTTAACGTGCCGGTGGTTTTTGCGAAGAAGAATAAGAGTGTTAACATCGCAGGAGATGTGTACACTGCACCCGTCACCTCGTTTACACACAAGAAGAACTACGATATCATCGTTTCAAAAAGCTTTTTGCATCCGGAAGATAAGGTGCTTATCATCGACGACTTCTTGGCAGAGGGCAGTGCCCTGCTCGGCCTTATCTCGCTTGTAAAATCTGCGGGCGCTACGGTTGTCGGTGCAGGCATTGTGATTGAAAAGGCATTTCAGCCGGGCGGCGATATGGTGCGTGCGCAAGGTGTCCGTGTAGAATCGTTGGCACGGGTAAAAGCCATGGACGTTGAAACGGGCGTGGAATTTGTATAACTTTGGTTGCTAATGGACAGTGAAGTCCATAGTAAATAAAAAAATTGGGGGAAAAGAAAATGAAAAAGATCCTGGCATTGCTCTTGGCTGTTGTTATGGTTCTCGGTCTTGCCGCTTGCGGTGCGAAAGAGGAAGCAGCCGACATGAAAGTTGGTTTCATTTTCCTGCACGATGAAAACTCTACTTATGACAAGAACTTCATCGATGCGGCGAAAGAAGCCTGTGCAAAAATGGGTGTCACCATGGTGCAGAAGACCCAGATTCCTGAGTCCAACGCTTGCTATGACGCAGCTGTTGAACTGATCGAGGTTGAAGATTGTGACATCATCTTCGCTGACTCCTTCGGTCATGAATCCTTCTTGATGAAGGCCGCGCAGGAATACCCGAACGTGGAGTTCTGCCACGCTACCGGTACTCAGGCACACACCGCAGGTCTCAAAAACTTCCACAACGCATTTGCACACATCTACGAAGGCCGTTATTTGGCAGGCGTGGTTGCAGGCATGAAGCTCAAAGAAATGATCGACAAAGGCGAAATCACTGCTGACAAAGCAAAAATGGGTTACGTTGGTGCGTTCACCTTTGCAGAGGTTATGTCCGGCTACACCTCCTTCTATCTTGGTGCGAAATCCATCGTTCCGGAAGTGACCATGGACGTTAAGTTCACCGGCTCCTGGTACGACGAAACCAAAGAAAAACAGGCGGCTCAGTCCCTTATCGACGGCGGCTGCGTACTGATTTCTCAGCACGCTGACTCCATGGGTGCTCCCACCGCTTGCGAAGCTGCGAAGGTACCGAACGTTTCCTACAACGGTTCTACCGCAGCTGCTTGCCCCAACACCTTCCTTATCTCTTCCCGCATCAACTGGGCTCCGTACTTCGAGTATATGATCACCCAGGTTAAGAACGGCGAAGCAATTGATACCGACTGGGCAGGCACCATCGAAAACGGCGCTGTTGCTTTGACCGATCTGGGCACCGCTGTTGCTGAAGGCACCGCAGCGAAGCTCGAAACCGTGAAAGCCGGTCTGAAAGACGGCACCATCAAGGTATTCGATACCGCTAACTTCACCGTTAAAGGCGAAAAATTGACCTCCTACAAAGCTGACGTTGATACCGACGCCAACTTTGAAAAAGATACCGAAGTTATCACTGACGGCATCTTCGAGGAGTCCAAATATCGTTCCGGCCCGTATTTCGATATTGAAATCGACGGCATCAACCTGCTGGACCGCAACTACGGCTAATAATCACTCAAACGTCTAATAAAAGGCGGGGCACCAACACTGCCCCGCCTTTTGGAACTTAAAAGTATAGTTTTGAACAGTGCGCTGCGTAACCGCAGGGTACTCTTGAGAATTATAAAAAGGAGGGTCACAGGTGGAAGAAAAAAGAACGGCAATCCAACTGAAAAATATCACCAAGACCTTTGGCAGCGTGGTGGCGAATAAAAACGTCAACCTGACGGTCAATCGTGGCGAAATTTTGTCTATTCTCGGCGAAAACGGCAGCGGCAAGACCACGTTGATGAATATGATTTCGGGTATTTATTTCCCCGATGAAGGACAGATATTCATCGACGGTAAAGAAGCGGTTATTGCCTCACCGAAGGACGCATTTGACTACAAAATCGGTATGATTCATCAGCATTTTAAGCTGGTGGACGTATTTACCGCCGCAGAAAACATTGCACTTGGTCTGGAGGAAGAAGGCAAATACGACCTTCGCAGGACCGAGGCACGTGTGATGGACATCTGCGAAAAATACGGCTTTGAAATTGACCCTAAAAAGAAAATATATACCATGTCGGTATCCGAAAAGCAGACAGTGGAAATCATCAAGGTGTTGTACCGTGGTGCCGATATTCTGATTCTGGACGAGCCGACGGCAGTGCTGACGCCGCAAGAAACGCAAAAGCTGTTCGCTGTTTTGCGTCGTATGCGTGACGACGGGAAAGCCATTATTATTATCACCCATAAATTGCACGAGGTGCTGTCCCTGTCCGATCGTGTTTCGGTTTTGCGTAAGGGCGAATATATCGGCACGGTAAACACCGCAGAGACGAACGAGGCGGCATTGACCGAAATGATGGTCGGCAAAAAGGTGGAGCTGAACATTCACCGTTCGGAGCCCGTGAATGCCGCACCTCGTCTGGAAGTACATCATATCAATTGCTCTAACCGTGAAGGCGTCAAGGTGTTGGATGACGTCTCCTTTACCGCAAACGCAGGCGAGATTTTGGGTGTTGCAGGTATTGCCGGCTCGGGTCAGCGTGAGCTGCTCGAAGCGATAGCGGGCTTGCAGAAGCTGGACAGTGGTGCAGTGCTGTATAACAACCCGCAAAACGGCAAAGCCGAAAACCTGGTAACCAAAACCCCGATGCAGATTCGTGAGCTTGGTGTGCGGTTGTCCTTCGTGCCCGAAGACCGCCTGGGTATGGGTCTTGTCGGCAACATGGATATTATAGACAATATGATGCTCCGTAGCTATCGCAAGGGCAAGAGTATGTTCCTTGAGAGAAAAGCGCCACGTGACCTGGCAGAGCATATCATCGAAGAATTAGAGGTTGTAACCCCGAGTGCCACCACCCCTGTCCGTCGTTTGTCCGGCGGTAATGTGCAAAAGGTGTTGGTCGGCCGTGAAATTGCCGCTTCTCCCACCGTGTTGATGGCGGCATACCCTGTGCGTGGTCTTGACATCAACTCTTCTTACACCATTTATAATTTGCTCAATGAGCAGAAAGAAAAAGGTGTTGCAGTTATTTTTGTGGGCGAGGACCTTGATGTGCTGCTTGAGCTGAGTGACCGTATTATGGTTATCGGCTCGGGTCGTATCACAGGTGTGGTGGATGCCCGTACCGCAACGAAAGAACAAATCGGTCTGTTGATGACCAAAACCGAAGAAAATACAGAGGAAGGAGCGGAGAACAATGGCTGATATAACTGCAAAAAAACATCGTGAACCGCTCATTCACATCGCAAAGCGGGATACCATCGCCGGTTGGCAGGCATGGCTCATTCGTTTGGGTGCCATTGTGATCGGTGTATTGGTGATGAGCATCATTTTGCTCACATTGGCACGCACCTCCAGCGGTCGTTCCCTTTCGCTCGGTGATATTTTCCATCGCTTGTATCTGAGCGTGTTCGGCCGTCTCTTCCAGGGCAAGTTTTCACAGCTGTGGAAGTTCCTGCAGGAAACTGCCGTGCTGCTGTGCTTGTCTTTGGCGGTAACCCCTGCGTTCAAAATGAAGTTTTGGAACTGCGGTGCCGAAGGCCAGGCGTTGTTCGGCGGTCTTGCCGCGATGTTCTGTATGATCAACCTTGGCGGCAAGGTGCCGGAAGTAGTGTTGGTCCCGATCGTCATCCTCGCAAGTATTGTCGGTGGTGCCGCTTGGGGCGTGATTCCCGCCTTCTTCCATGCACAGTATCGTACCAACGAAACCCTGTTCACCTTGATGATGAACTATATCGCCACCCAGATTGTTGCGTATTATGTGTACGCAAACGGTCAGGGCTCCAACGTTATCAACCCGGTTTCCACCGGTGCATTACCTGTCATCGGCGGTCAGCAGTATTTGTTGAACGTGTTGATTGTGATAGCACTTACCGTAGCGATGTTTATCTATCTGCGGTACAGTAAGCAGGGCTATGAGGTGTCGGTTGTAGGTGAAAGCCGGAATACCGCAAGATACATCGGCATCAACGTAAAAAAGGTCATTATCCGTACAATGATCATCTCGGGTGCTCTTTGCGGTGTCGCAGGTATGCTGTTGGTAGCAGGCAAAGACCATTCTATCAACACCGCAACCGTAGGCGGTCAGGGCTTTACCGCCATTATGGTTTCCTGGCTCGGTCAGTTTAATCCGTTTATTATTGCGGCAATGGCTGCATTGGTTTCCTTCCTGCAGATTGGTGCCGCAGGTGCCGCAGACGCCTATTTCCTTAACAGTGCGTATGCTGATGTTATGGTTGGCGTTGTGGTGCTGTGCCTCGTTGCTTGTGAGTTTTTCATTCGGTATACGGTTAAGTTCCGTTATACCAAGAAAGGGGGTGCGTCAGCATGATGGGTACTATCGTTCGGTATCTGGCGAGCTCCATTCCGCTTGGCGTACCGCTGCTGTACGGCTCTACCGGTGAGATTATCACCGAAAAATCCGGTCATCTGAATCTTGGCATCCCCGGCATTATGTACGTTGGCAGTATTAGCGGTGTTATCGGTGCGTTCCTGTATGAACAGTCGTGCGGTAACGTAGCGGCGAATATGAACGGCGTATTGGCGATTCTCATTCCGTTGCTGTCCTGCATTTTCGGCTCGGTGCTGATGGGTCTTGTGTATAGCTTCCTTACTGTGACGTTGCGTGTCAATCAGAACGTAACCGGTCTTGCCCTTACCACCCTTGGTGTGGGTCTGGGTAACTTCTTTGGCGGCTCCTTGGCAAAGCTGGTGGACAGCGACCTGCCCAACATCATCCTTTCCAACACCAGTGCGTATTTCGATGCGTCGTTGCCGTTTGCCGAAAAGCTCGGTTGGTTTGGCGAGATTTTCCTGTCCCACGACTTTTTGACCTATGCCGCTATTGCGGTGGCGGTTGCAACCGGTATTGTGTTGAGCCGCACACGTGTAGGTCTGAATCTGCGTGCGGTAGGCGAAAACCCCGCAACCGCAGACGCTGCGGGCATTAACGTGACCCGTTATAAATACCTGGCAACCTGTATCGGCAGTGCTGTGGCGGGCTTCGGTGGCTTGCAGTACGTTATGGTGTATGCTGACGGTGTATGGTCCAACAATGCGTTCGGTGACCGTGGCTGGATGGCCATTGCGTTGGTAATCTTCGCACTGTGGAAGCCGTCGATGGCGATTATCGGCTCGTTCCTGTTCGGTATGCTGTGTAACCTCAACAACTATATGCCGCAGTTCGGTCTGCCGCTCGGCACCGACACGCAGGAATTGTTTAATATGCTCCCATACGTTGTAACCGTTGTGGTTCTGATTATCACCAGTATGCGTAAAAAACGTGAGCATCAGCCCCCGCAGAGCTTAGGTCTCCCGTACTTCCGTGAAGAAAGATAAAACAAAAACGACTGTACCGTTTGGTGCAGTCGTTTTTTCACTTTATTGCCTTCTCCTCGAGGAGAAGGTGCTGAACGAAGTGAAGCGGATGAGGTGTTTTTACAAGCACCCCGTTTTGTTTATAATTTCGCATGCTCAAAAATTTCGTGTAAGGGTGTTTTAATCGCTTTGGATAAAGCCAACAACATATCAAAAGAGATACCCGTATTGGCGTTTTCGATGCGACTGATCGTTTCGTAACTAACGTCCATGGCATCCGCCACTTGTTGCTGGGTCAAGCCGTTGAGTCTTCTGAAATAGGAAACGGAAAGCCCGAAATTTCGATATTCTTCGTAATTCATATCTTTCATTACATATCACCACATATATTATATTGCTCATATCATGTTGACTTAATGATATAATATGATATATAATTGCGATAACAGGTCATAAATTGGAGTGGTGATGATGTATTTGATAGAAGAAATACAAAAAGCGTTTCCACAGATGCGCTCGTTTTTTACGCACAAACAATGGGACGAGTTTTTGGCGTGTGCCTTTGAGAATTTGTATGCGTATCATTTCTCATTAGGTATATGGATACGCAGTAGGTTGTTGACCG
>JAZNXY010000015.1:0-55843 GCA_045594105.1 Acutalibacteraceae bacterium
GGTAAAAATGCACTCTCTATTCTTGCATTCTCGTGTGAATTGCGGAAAGTTGCGTCGCGGCAATCGGAGCTGTGCGTTTTTCGGGTGTGTGGTTTCGACTGCACACCTTTTTTATATTGTTAGGAGGAGCAAAAGATGAAAAGATTTTTAGCGATTTTATGTTGTACATGTTTATTTCTTTCACTATCATTGTTTGGCATAGTTACGGTTAATGCTGCGTCCACCGAAGGGAATTACACATACTCCGTAGTTAATGGCGAAGCTATAATAAAAAAATATGACAAATATAATGGTGTAAGGGGCGAATTGGTCATTCCATCTCACTTGGGTGGATATCCTGTCACGGAGATTGACTCAAATGCTTTTTATAATAATACATATCTAACCAGTGTTGTGCTGCCAGATTCTGTTAAGAAAATAGGCGAGCTTGCTTTTGCGGAGTGTCACAAGTTAGATGCAGTAAGTATTCCGCCCAGTTTAAAAAAATTATCAGGTAATGCTTTTAACCGTTGTGATATATCCAAAGTTTATATTACCGATGTGGCGGCTTGGTGCAATATTGAGTATATAGGAAATGTTTTTGGAGTCGGTCCGTTTGGTAGTACAAGAAAACTCTATTTAAACAATTCTTTAATAACAAAATTAATAATACCAGAGGGTGTTACCCATACAAGCTTTTATGCTTTTTTTGGATGTGATTCTATCACTTGTGTGGTTTTGCCTAAATCCATTCTTTCTGTAGCGAATGGTTCTTTTTCAAACTGTACTAATATAGAAGATGTATGGTATGCGGGAAGTGAAAGTGACAAAACGAATATTTCTATAAGCGACAATAACTCCCATTTAATAAATGCTACTTGGCACTATGATAGTTGTCCAGTAGGTGCACCTCATTCCTATAATAATGATTGCGACACATCTTGTAATGGTTGTGGTAAGATACGAACAGTATCGGGGCATAGTTATGATAATGCTTGCGATACAACTTGTAACATCTGTAATGAAACAAGAACGGTGTCACATACTTATGATAATACTTGTGATACACAATGCAATATTTGTAAAAGTAACAGAACAATCTCGCACACCTATGGTGAATGGGAAGTTACAAAACAAGCCACTTGTACCGAAAGTGGCGCCAAGGTGCGAAAATGTAGGGTTTGTTCTAATACAGAAACCACACCCACATCTTCGCTTGGTCATAATTTTTCAACCGAGTGGACAGTAGACAAGAAAGCAACTTGCACCACCGCAGGAAGTAAATCTAATCACTGTGCTCGTTGTTCAGCAACAAGTAACAACACTACAATTTTAGCAAGTGGACATAGTTGGGGAAACTGGATTACAGAGAAAAAAGCCACTGATAAGACCGAAGGCCTTTCGGTGAGAAAGTGTAGCGAATGCGATTTGAAAGAAACCCAAACTATTGCAAAACTTGCCGCTGATGGGCATACTCACAAGTTTAGTGAATGGCAGGTAATAAAAGCTGCTACCTGTAAAGAAAAAGGGAATGCTACAAGAATATGTTCTATTTGCAAAGAGCAGGAACAAAAAGATTTGTTGGCTACGGGACATCAGGTTGGCGAATGGATAGAGGTTTCTGCTACATGTACAAATGATGGTGCTCGTGAGCGAACTTGCGTTGTTTGTAATGAAACTGAAAAAATTACAATCAAAGCTTTAGGACATGAATTTGAAAAGCCTATTGTTATAAAAGAGCCCACAAATAACGAAAATGGCATGAAGCAAGGTAAATGCAAACGGTGTGGTGAGGAAACAACAGAAGAAATACCTGCCCTACTAAGCGATAATGATAATACTTCAAGCACAAGTTCTAATGCAGAAACTAAAAGTGAAATTGAAGTTAATAGAGACACAAATAAAAACACAGGGAACAATTGGCTTATATGGACGATTATAGGGATAATCGTCTTGATTGGAATAGGGATTGGTGTATATTTAATTTTGAAAAAACGTGCTCATTAACAAAAACACAGAACGGGGAATGACGAAAATCATTCCCCGTTTTCCTATCCGTTCCCATTTCATCTACAGTATTGTGGCAAAGTTTGTGGCGCGAGCCACCCAAAGTCCAAGAACCCCAGCAAACAAAGGACTTTTCGCACCGAAACTTCCCGCCTCCAAAACCGCGTGTCCCGAGTTCGAATCTTGGTGCCCCTGCCAAAAGAAAACACCACCCAACAGGGTGGTGTTTTCTTTTGTTTTTGGTAGATAATTACACTCTGCACGCCGAAAACGCAAAGCGTTTTCATAGGGTTTGCATGTAGAAGCTACGATAAGCAGAAATGCAATGCAAACCCACGTGCCAGCGGGTTCAAATCCTACTGCCCCTGCCACAAGAAGAACGTTCCTTCTCTTTTGTGCGTTATGTGTCCGTTTTGCTGCGGCTGTTATAATCGGCTTCCAAATCTGCTTTCCAAGCTTGCTCGAGCGGTTCTGCCAAACGGCAACAGCAAACGGCTTTAGACACTGCTTCGTATAAAACCTGTGTTCCTTTTTTGTCGGCATGGTAATTGACGGCACGGTCACTGCTGATGCCGTACCGTGCTGCAGTTTCCACTGCGTCAATGTTGGCACCGATAAATAAGAACTCCCAGCCGCATTTTTCCTTTTGGTGCTTAATCATTTCTTTGACACGTTCTGCGGTATAGGTGTGGCTTGCGTTTTCCATACCGTCGGTGGTGATAACGAACATGGTGTGTGCAGGTACATCTTCAGGGCGTGCATATTTGTGGATGTTTCCAATATGCACAATGGTCTCGCCAACCGTGTCGAGTAATGCGGTGCATCCACCAACCGTGTAATCGGTTTCGGTCATTTCCGGTATGGCGGTGAGCTTTACACGGTCGTGCAGCACTTCTCTGCAGGTGTCAAACAGAACAGTGGTAACAAAGCAGGCACCGTCCTGCTTTTTTTGCTTTGTAATCATCGCATTAAACCCGCCGACCGTATCGCTTTCCAGTCCTGCCATAGAGCCGCTTCTGTCCAGAATAAATACGAGTTCTGTAAGTTGTTGCTTGTTGTTTTTCATAAGAAAAACCTCCCTTTCTTTGTTGTCTGTAGTGTACAGCAAGGAGGGGGAGGTGTGGTCGCTTTAAAAGCGACAATTATTATTTTGTGTTTTTCCATTCGGTTTCCTTGAATCCGACCAGGACAAAATCGTCACCGATCAGTAGTGGCCTTTTTACCAGCATGCCGTCAGTTGCCAGGAGCTTCAGCATCTCTTCTTCGCTCATTGCGGGCAATTTGGTTTTTAATTCTAATGCTTTGTACAGCAAACCGCTTGTGTTAAAGAACTTTTTTAACGGCAATTTGCTTTTTTGATACCAGGCGTTCAACTCCTCGAAAGTGGGGTTTTGTAGCTTGATATCTCTCTGCTCGTATACAATTTTGTTGTCGTCTAACCACTTTTTCGCCTTTTGACAGGTGGTGCATTTCGGATAACAGACAAACAGCATCAAATCACTCTCCTAATATATGTTGATCGAAGGCGAACAACGCCTCATTGATTTCGAAAATGTTATACATACCTCTTTCAATAAAATATCTGATGATAATGTCGAATACATTGCTGTCAGAAAGGGCATAACCGGCCTTTTTCAGCAGCTCTTCAGTTTCTTCGAGAGAAAGTTCGAGAGCAATGGCAAAGGCGATTGCGGTGGTTTTGCTGGGCTTGTAATGGATATCTGTGCGAATCTTGGAAAATAGCTTGCGATCAATATTTGCTTTTTTGTAGCAAGCGGCATCGGAGATACCTTTTTCATCGATTTTACGTAGCAACATCTGGGAGAAGCTTTCGTCGATATGCTTTACACGAGAATCAAGGTCAGGATGTATGCAGGGAGCGGCAGCTACACAGGTTTCTGTTTCTTCTGTGAGCAGCTTGTACGCAGGGCGGCGACGAGGAGCAGAAGAACGGCAAAGGACTTCTGTATAATGAAGGCTGATATATCCTGCGATATCAGTAAATAATCCTTTACTGATGGAATATGTCTTTGTATCATCCCATGTGAAAGTTAACGGCATTTTGTTAAATCTCCTTTTTGACCTTTTCTATATTGTACACAAAAAAAGATGGATTGGCAAGTGCGCTATTGAAAGCACGGCAACATTGTGCTATACTGTGTTTAATAACGATTACGAAAGTGTGTACGCCATGGAGTTTTATGAAAAACTGCAAGAATTAAGAAAACAAAGCGGTATGACCCAGGAGCAACTTGCCAATGCGCTGTTTGTTTCTCGCACCGCGGTTTCCAAATGGGAATCGGGCAGGGGATACCCCAATATCGAATCCTTAAAACAGTTGGCGGCGTTATTTTCCGTGACTGTGGACGAGCTTTTATCCTGTGACGAAGTGCTTACCATTGCCGAATGTGATAATAAGCAGAAAACCAATAATCTTTGCGATTTGGTGTTTGGATTGTTGGACGTGAGTACGGTGTTGTTTTTGTTTCTGCCGCTGTTTGGTCAATCTGTGAATGGAAATGTGTATGCGGTTTCGCTGCTTTCTTTACACGGTGTTGCGACGTATCTGCGGCTTTCCTTCTTTGCTGTGTTGGTCGGTATGGCGTTTTGGGGTGTTTTCACCTTATCATTGCAAACGTGTCAGGCAGTTTTTTGGAAGCGTGTTGTGCGCTTGTTTTCGCTTATTCTTAACGCGATCGGCACATTGCTTTTTATTGTGAGTCTGCAACCGTATGCGGCGGTGTGTTTGTTTATTTTTCTTATTATCAAAGCGCTGCTCCTTATTAAAAAGAAATGATACGAAAGGTGTCACGGATGTGACACCTTTTTTCTTGTATGTTTTTGAAGCGTCCTGTATGGTGAAATCAAACGAAAAGGAGGTTTCAAAAATGAAACGAAAAACAAAAAAGAAACTGCTTACAGGAATATCTTTATTGGTGGTATTTGCGCTTTGGACGATAGCTTTACGCTATGTAGACGTTAAGGCTATCGGTCCGCATAATTCAGTGGTCGGTTTTGCGGCCGTAAACGGCCTTTTTCACGTCTTTACGGGCGTGGATATGTTGTTGTATACCATAACCGATTGGCTTGGTTTAGTGCCGTTTTTCACGGCGTTTGGCTTTGCCGCGTTAGGACTTTGCCAATGGATAGCGAGAAAGCACATTTTGAAGGTAGATAACAGCATTTTATTGCTGGGTGTTTTTTATCTTGTGGTTATCGGTGTGTATCTGTTTTTTGAAAAGTGTATTGTGAATTACCGTCCTGTGCTGATTAACAATTTCTTGGAAGCATCCTATCCGTCGTCTACTACTCTGTTGACGTTGTGTGTGATGCCAACTACCGCATTGCAAATGCGTAAGCGTATCCAAAATACGCGGATACGCTACTTTGTTGTTGCGCTTATCTATGCATTTACTGTGTTTGTAATATTGGGTAGATTGGTATCGGGCGTGCATTGGCTCAGTGATATTATCGGCGCCGTTTTGCTTTGTATCGGGCTTGTGCTGTTATACGATGCGGCGTGTGAAACGATAGGGGAATAAAAAAACCACGGCTATATTAGCCGTGGTTTTTTGAGGGTCGAGGGTGAATCGTGGTTTTGCCGCGAAGTATGCGGGAGGCGTCAGCGTGTACGGGCAAAACCTGCAATCACCACGCTGTGCGTGGTGATTGCAGTTCTTCTTCCTATCAGCTACTACCAAAAAAGAACAAGGGATACCCAACGGGTATCCCTTGTTCTTTTGGTGGAGTCGAGGGGAATCGAACCCCTGTCCGAAAATCACTTGATACGGCTTTCTCCGAGTGCAGTTAATCTTTTAAGATTCCCCTCACGAATTGCCGATTAACAGGCCGTTCGTTACGGTAGCCACTACGCCATGACCGAGAGTGTGGCACCTCTCGGTTCATGTTCACCGCTCGTCGACGCCTTTATCCCGACCGCGGTCCTTCGGGTAAAGACGGGGGCCTAATTAGGCCGCCAAAGCAACAGGAGTTCTGTCGTTTACTTTCAAGTTTGCAGGGTTTATAGCGGTCCTGCACCGCTACTCGCTTACCGTACCTCACAATCCCCGTCGAAACCTTTGCGACCCCATATAAAGCACTGTGAGTGGTAGGAATATTGTATCATATTTTTATCTTTTGTCAACACCGCATGCGGATATGCCAAATATTTCTCAAAAAGGACTTCCTTTTTTTAAAAGAGTATGCTATATTTATATAGTATGTATGAAAAAGGGAAGGATTGTGACAAAAAATGGCAGAAAACGGCTTTTTTGCAACCGCTTTTCGCGGCTTTAAAAAAGAGGATGTTTTAACCTACATAGATTCCCTCAATGCGGAGCATTACGAAGAGGTGTCTGCACTGCAGCAAGAGGTTGTAACGCTCAAGGAAGAGAATGAAAAACTGACCGTAGACGTACCTGCGATGCAGGCGGAACTGGAAAGCTTGCGTACACAGGTGGCGGAGGTTGAGTCGCTTCGTGCTGCACTGGAGCAGGCACAACAACGTGCTGCTGAATTGGAAAATCAAAAGTGTGCGTTGGAAAGTAAAGTGGCGGATTTGGAACCGCGTGCTGCAGAAACAACCCGCTTGACCAATGAAAATGCAGTACAGGCGGAGCAGTTGGCGGCACAGCAACAGCAATTAGCCGCTTTTGAAGAGATGTTCGGTAAGAGCAAGGATGCTGTTGGCTTTATTCGTGAAAACGTGACGGCACGGATGCAGGAAGGTCGTGCAAAGACTGATAAGGTGCTGTCTGCTGCAGAACAGACCACGGCAAAGCTTGCCGAGGAACTGGAAGCGATGCGTACACGTCTTGCGGCGGCACGTGCAGAAGCTGCGGCTGCGGCTGCAAGCGATGCCGAAACGCTGGATAAATGGTTGTCACAGTTTGATGGTGCGGCATCTTCGGGTGCCAACGGTCAATTTTTTCGGTAAGCCGCCTGTGAGTCCACGCCCGATGTATCGACCACGAGGCGGCGGTGTCAGACAAAAATCATCTCGCTCTTCCGGCATTGGCAGTTTGTTGGATGCGATCAGCGAATGGTTGTTGGGTTAATTTTGCCAAACGGTGCATATACTGTGTTGGCTCTAAAATAAAAGGAGTGTTGAAAATGCCTGAATTAAAGTATGAAATCGTGAAAAACTGCGGTGTGTTGTCCGAGTCCTCTAAAGGTTGGACCAAAGAAGTAAACCTCATTAGCTGGAACGACCGCACCCCCAAATACGATATCCGTGAATGGTCTCCCGATCACAGTAAAATGGGTAAAGGTGTAACCTTCTCTGCGGATGAAATCATCTTACTGCGCGATCTCTTGAACGAAATTGATCTGTAAAGGATGAGATTCTCTTGTTATTTATCTTAATATTGCAAGCGATTCTGCAAGGTATTGTACAAGGCATCACCGAATGGCTGCCTATCAGCAGTACAGGACATATTCTGTTGCTGGATGCTGTGTGGCCGATGCAGGTAACACCTGCTTTCTTTGATGTGTTCAAGGTGGTTATCCAGCTTGGCTCGATTCTGGCGGTTGTGGTATTGTATTTCCATAAGCTCAATCCTTTTTCTCTTAAAAAATCCGAAGCAGAGAAGAAGAGTACCTGGAACTTGTGGGGCAAGGTGCTGGTGGCAAGTATCCCTGCGGCAATAGCGGGACTTCTGCTTGACGACATTATCGACGAGAAATTGTCGGTGCCGGTCGTGATTGCGGTTGCGCTGATTGTCTATGGTATTGGATTTATTGTCACTGCCACCCATAAGCCGCCTGTAAAGGTGAACACCTTGTCTGAACTTACCTACAAAAATGCTCTGGCTATCGGTGCTTTTCAGATGCTGGCGCTGATTCCCGGTACATCCCGTTCGGGTTCTACCATACTGGGTGCTACACTGGTGGGTACATCCCGTACCATTGCGGCGGAATTTTCCTTCTTTATGGCGGTACCTGTTATGCTGGGTGCCAGTGCATTGAAAATCTTGAAATTTGTGATGGAGGGTTTTTCCTTTACCGCTGACGAGTGGATTGTACTCGCTGTGGCAACGGTGGTATCCTTCCTTGTATCGCTTTTCGTAATTCGTGCACTGATTCGCTTTGTGCAGAAACACGACTTCAAACCCTTTGGCTGGTACCGTATCGTGCTTGGTGCGGTGGTACTGCTTTGTTTCGCCTTTGGTTGGCTCTAAAATCAATGCCCGATGCCATTTTCGCATCGGGCTTTTTTAGGATGTGAAACGATGAAAAGATGTGCTACTGTTTTGTTGGCAATAGTGCTGTTGACAGGATGTACGACAGTATCTCCCGACCTATCGGAAACACCTGTGACAACGGTGACACAAGCCACGACAACAACTACCGTCGCTACGACTGTGGTAACCACAACCGCTCCGATAACCACAAAAAAGCCGAGTGAACGAGAACAACTGTTGTCGCTTCTGACCGACAGCCGTGTGGCGACCATTTATGAAACGAGCTACAAGAGCATTTTTGACCGTATCCGTGATAACGGTTTTATGAAAGAATCGTTGACCGGCTTGTATCAGGGTGAATATGTGCGGTCGATCGGTGCGTTGGCTGTTTTGGCGGATAAGGTGGGGGAAACTGCGGCGGCGGGGAAAGTGCTCAGGTTTGTCACCGATGTGATGAAAAACAAGAATCTTTCCCATGTACCGTTTACCATTTCTGCTGACGGCAATACGGTGCGTACCGAAGACGAATTGGACGGCAGGGCGCACTTCGTTTTGGGGTGGGCACTGTATGTGCAAAAGAGCGGAGACGCCGCTTATTTCAATGATACCTACGCTTTGATGAAACGTGAAGCAGACGCTTTTTGCAGCGATACGTACTTCTATGAAGATGTAGGATTGGTGCGTAATCGCCGTCTGACCCATACCCGTATCCATAACGGCAGTGATTATCACGATGCATTTGATATTCTCACCAACAGCTTTACCGCCGCCGCACTCGAACAAATGATAGCGGTGGCAAAAGCGGCAAGTAAAGAGCAGGATACGATTTTGTGGCAGGAAACCCTTGCCAAACTGAAGAAAGGCATTGCTGAAAACCTGACCCGTTCAGCAGACGGCAAGACGGTGTATCTGGAACAACGGTATTATCAAAACAGAACTGCCGAAAATGGCGTCAGTTGGGTGTGCTTTGCACCCTTTGTGACAGGGTACAGCGGTTTGGATACTTCTGTGTTACAAAACACCGCTGCGTATGCACGTGATACTTTGTGGCAGACTACCACAAATGGCGGCTATCTTGCGGTAGAGAGTAGTGCCAACGGTACTGTGAAGAATTGGATTCTCGGCAAAAGCGTCGGTTGGGATCTGACAGCTGCCGCAAAAGAGGGGGATGTCGCACACATTTTGAGTGCGCTGCGGTTTTTAGAGGTGAATCACAGTGGCAATCTCTATATGGAAAAAATGCAACCTGGCGGCAGCGGCTGGAAAACTATAGATGCCGGTAATGCCGAGCAGGTGATATGGTTTTTGTACGGTTTAGCCGCTGTACGTGAGTCGGTCGGTCTTTCTGCAAAACCATGATATAAACAGCACCTTTTTGCCCATACTACAAGGGTGGGGAGGTGCTGTTTTTATGCTGAAAAGGGGTAAAGAGTGTGTCAAGGGACACCGTGCAGAGCTGATGATTATGCAGTTCTTTGTTGCGGTATGTTGGCTCATACCTATAGCTGCGGAATTGCTGCTGCGGCGTGTTTTGCCCGCCACGGTACGTTGGCAAAACGGGCTGTTGGTCGGAAGCTTTTTATTAAATCGATTGTTGTTAGCACCTGCCTATACCGGGTATTATGCTTGCTGTCGCCGATTGGCAGTTGTGCATAGCCCGACGGCTGTCACCTGTGAAATTGAAGATCTGCGTGAGGAATTAACAGCACCTACGTTGTTGTCCTGCTTCTTTCTGGATTACCGACATCCCTTGAAAAGCTTAAAATGGCAGCTGCGCTATGATGCGTTTCGCTTTGTCTTGTTTTCTGTCTTTTTATTTCCGGCGGTGCTGTTTATTGCGGTTGGTGCCAAGGAAGAGTCCGCTTTGCTGCAGGCGGTGTGCTGCGGTGGCAGTGCGCTATTCGCTTTGGTCGGTGCTTTTTGTGCCTTTTTAATTATGCTTCGCCTGCGTCCGTTGCTCTACCGCCGCCCGCAATATGGCTCTTTTTGGGGTCAAGTATACAAATCGCTGCAACTTTCCAGAGGGTATACAGCGGAGCTGCTGTATATGTATGTAAAGCGTTTCCCCGTTACTCCGACTTTTATGTTTCCGTTTTTTGGTTTGCGCGCGGCAATGCTTGTGGAGGAAGCGGTTTTGTTCACAATGCCGAAGAGAAAGACAAAAAAACGCAGACAACGGATATTTCATACAAGAGTTTTACGGGATGCTTGATTTTTATAACTATATGTTGTATACTGTACGGGAAATGTGACTCCTACGGAGGTATGTATGGCATTACGTAAAGAACGCCCCGAGGCGTTGGAATTGTATCGGAAAATGTTGGTGGCTGTTGCCGGTGTTGCTGCATTTGTGCCTGCTCTTTTAAATGTGGGCTCATTTGCGTTGCCGTTGTTGGCAGCGGCTTTGGTGTGTGTACCGGCATTGTGGTGGAAACACGTAGCGGCACGATTGGCTACGAGGGCATATTGTATTTTGCTCACGGCCGTAATCCCTGTTTTATGCGTGGTGGTGGCGTGTATGGGACATTTCCATACCGAGTATTTTGCACTGCTTACCTTCGGTGCGGTTGTACTGCCTGCTGCGGCTGTAGCGGCAACCTATAATGCTAAAACAGACGTTGTGATTATGCGTGTGTTGTCTTTGTTAAATATGGTTTCTTGCGGTCTTACCATTGCATATGTTATTGAAACAAAATACTGGATGAAGAGTGTTTTGCTCGGTTCGGTGGCCCTTGTACTGTTTGTGCTTTCTATTATGATTTGCCCGCCCGAAGGTAAGAAACTAGAAGAAAAATAAAAAAACTGCCCGAAGGCAGTTTTTTTATGTACATATCAGTTGTTTTGTATGTGGCTTTCCGCATTGCGCAGAAGATTGAGTAAGGAGCTGGCAAACATCGGATATTGCCGTGCGATGTCATCCGGCAGGATGTTGGGCAGATCCTCTGCATTCACACCTTCTAAACCGTTGATGGTTTTGCCACGTGCCAATTCGCCGCTACGAGCGATACATTTACTGATTTCGCCGATTGCTGCAGACTGGAACAAATACTTGTCCACCGAGAACATGGCGGCTGGATTTTTGGGGTTAGCGGCATAAATCTGACGGAACAGTGCGTATACCGTCATAGTTAATGCTTCAGAAACGTCTGCGGTCAGTGCCTTGTTATTGCAGGTCTGTAACATATCAAAAAGAATATGTAACGAATTGATAACCAGCTTCTTATTGAGAACAGGTAAAACACTGCCACGCATACGGCTGTCCTGAATAGCGGGGTCGTTGTCAGGGATGTCCTCTACTGCAATCATGGTACCGCTCTTGTCAGCGGTACGGCCGAGAAGGTAGTCGCAGGACACACCGTAATAATCCGCAGTACGCACGACAAAGTCGAGACCGCACTCACGGATACCTTTTTCATAATGTGAAAGCAGTGCCTGCGACACACCGAGGTCTGCGGCAGCTTTCTTTTGGCTGATTCCCTGTTCTTTACGCAAAAGCGTAATCATACGGGGAAAGGTGTTGTTCATACGAATACCTCTTTCAAAGTGATAAAAACCGTCAAGTTTTACGGAGCGTTTAATTATTATATACCAAATGTTACAGTTTGTAAACCGTCAAATTGCAACAATTAGGAGGAAATTTTGATGAAAACTTACAAAATCCATCTAATTCGCCATGGAAAAACCGCTGCAAATACCGAGGGGAGATATATCGGACGAACTGACCTGCCGTTATCACCCGAGGGGTTACGTGAACTGTTGGATATGAAAGAGACTATGGTATATCCCGGTGCAGCACGGTTCTATTCCGCACCGCTGTCCCGCTGTAAACAGACTATGGAAGTGCTGTATCCCGGTGTGCCGGTAAAAACGGTGGAAGGTCTTACGGAGTGCGATTTCGGTGAATGGGAAAACAAAAGTATTGCACAGTTGAAAAATGATACGGCTTTTGCGGAATGGATGGAAGGTACGGCGGGGGAGATTCCCGGCGGTGAGTCCACCAAAGAGTTTGGCGAACGTGTTTGTGCCGCTTTTGAAGCGGTGGTGGAGGATTTACTGCGTTCGGGAGAGACCGAGGCGGTGGTGTGTACCCACGGCGGTGTCATTATGATGCTGATGATGACCTACGCCTTGCCGAAGTTGTCAATGGGGGATTGTGTTGTCAATCCCGGTAATGGTTTTACATTGCGTATTACCCCGACCCTGTGGATGCGTGAGCCGGTGGCGGAAGCACTGTGTATGATTCCTTGGGAAAAATAAAACAAAAAAGCTTGGGACAAAGTCCCAAGCTTTTTTTATTCTTCAACATCTTGTGATTTTTCTGTAAGGGCAGTCAGCGCATCGGTAACCGTTTCGGTGGTAGTGGTGGTAGTTTCGGTGGTGGTCCCACCGGAAACTGTAGTTTGAGAAGTGTTGTCGGTGGTGATGACGGTGTCCTCGGTGTCGGTCGCCGAGGTTGAAGTGTCGGTTTTTTTTGCGGTGGTAGTTCCCGTGGTGCGTTTGGTGGTGGTATTATCACGGTGCAGGTATACCCATTTACGCGGCATCAACACGGTTGCGTTACGGTAAACCCGGGTTTCCGCAGTGGTGTTTTCACCTTCACGTAATTTTCTGCAAGCAACCACCAAAACGGCATCATCAAAACCGTATTCTTCCTCTGCCTGCGTTACCAGCAGTAACAAATCATCCTGTGGGCTGACGTCGATATCTGTTTTGAAGAGGGAACGCTTTTCGATGTTTGTCATATAGTTTTTGAAGGCGGTATCGTCTTCAAAATACGTATTCGTATAATCAAAAGCATTGATTTCATGAGGATCCAGTACCATCACACCAAATACAGCCCATTTACCTGCGGTATATAAGGTGCTCATATCCACGACGGTGTGTTGCTTGAAGAACTCGATTCTTCGGTAGGATGTGAGTTCTGAAAACATTTGTCCGTCTTTGGTGTTGTTTCCGTATACGATCAACACCTTGTTACGTGCAGTAGCGGACATTAAATTATTTTGTTTGTGAAAGTACGGTGCACCGTAGGTGGAATATTCCTGACGGAAGTTGTGGGTGGCGTAGTAATCACTGCCGGCGTTTTTCATAACGGGATAATTGATAGCGGTGCCGTCAATGCGCAGCCAACCGCCGATATCTGCGTTTTGCACGTACAATGAGTTGAAACGAGCAAGAATGTCCTTGTTTTCTGCGTGCTCTGTTTGTTCGTCTACGTACATAGTCTGCAAATCACCGTAAAGTGATTTATTTCCCGAATGAGAGATAAGACGGAAAAATCCATATCCGCCTGCGGTCAGTAAGCATATAACGGCTAACCAGCAAATAGCTTTGATACCCCATTCTTTGACGGTGTCACCTTTCCAAGGCAGTAACATTGACAGAAAACGGCGACGTGGTTTTACAGGAGCAGACGGAATGACCGTCATCGGCTCAGCAGAAGCGGAAAGCGGTGTGCTTCCGGCATTCAGTGTGGGGTAGGCATCGGCGTATGCGACAATCATTTCCAATGCGGTATCGACTGCTTTTTGCCGAATACTCTCTCTGGAAAGGGAAGGGTCGGGTGCCAGTTCTTTTTGCCAGACACGTGTCTCATTAGCAAGAGCGATATGCACTCTGCCAACGGGCTTTCCTTCGGTTTCACTTGGCCCGGCAACGCCTGTAACAGAAACGCCGATTGTACTGTTTGCGAGACGACGAACACCGCTCGCCATAGCGGCGGCGGTTTCACTGCTCACGGTGCCGTGTTGTTCTAAAATATCGGACGGTACGCCCAAAATGCTGTGCTTTGTTTCTGCGGAATATGCACAAACGCCGCAACTAAATACGGCAGACGCTCCCGACACGGCGGTAATAGCCGCAGACAGCAGACCTGCCGTACAGGATTCTGCTGTTGCGACAGTCAGTTGCTTTTCTTTTAAAAGGGAAACGGCTTGTTTGGCGGTCATGCTGTCACCTCTTTTCCGCCGAAATTGTGTTTTATAAGCGAATGGTGCGGATGCCGTCTATGGCTTCCTGCTCCAGTGCGTCAATGTCCAGAACGCTTTCCGCCTGTTCCACGGCGGAGATTTTGGGACGTGTGCAGGGGTGCCGCGGTGTGAATACGGTACAGCAGTCTTCAAACGGCTGTATAGAAATGTCAAAGGTATTGATTTTTCGGGAAATGCGGATGATTTCCTCTTTATCCATACCGATAACGGGACGGAATACAGGCAGGGATGCGACGGCATCGGTGCAGGCAAGTGCAGGAATCGTTTGACTTGCTACCTGACCGACACTTTCGCCCGTTACCAAAGCACCGCAGCCCATTTCTTTGGCAATGCGGCAGGAAAGACGCATCATAAAGCGGCGCATAATGAGGGTGAAGTATTCCTCGGGACAATTTTTCTGAATTTCTTCCTGAATCCGTGTGAACGGCACAATATGCAACGGGATATGCCCTGCGTAAAGGGATACCTGCTTTAATAGATCAATCACTTTTTGCTCGGCACGTTCACTGGTATACGGCGGTGAAGCAAAGTGAATGCCGACCAGCTCTATGCCACGTTTTGCCATCATATAGGCGGCAACCGGGGAATCAATACCGCCCGAAATCAAGATGCCGCATTTGCCGCCCGAGCCGACAGGCATACCGCCTGCACCGGGCAACTGCGGTGCGTGTACGTATGCACCGAAATCACGTACCTCAACGTATACCGTAATGTCGGGGGTGTGTACATCAACTGTCAGATGCGGATAGGCATCTAAAATCCTGCCGCCGATTTCACGGCAGATTTCGGGAGAGGTGAGCGGGAATGCTTTGTCCGCACGTTTCGCCTCTACTTTGAAGGTGCAAGCGGCGGAAAGATCGTCTTCAAGATACCGAATAGCAGCATCACCGATAGCATCGATGTCCTTTTCAATAACACAAGCACGAGAAAAGGCGGCGATGCCAAAAACACGGGAAACCGCTTCTACAGCGGCATCCATATCTGCGTTATTGTCAGTAGGGGTGATGTATACTGTAGATTGTGCTTTGCGGATTTCGAAATGTCCGAGCCGTCTTAAGCGATATCTCAAATTCTTGACGAGAATGGCTTCAAAGGTGCCTCGATTCAGCCCTTTGAGTGCCAGTTCACCATTTTTAATTAATAAAATTTCTTGTAAATCGTTCATATTTTTCCTCTGTTATGCCGCAGGATTGGCTTCTTGCTCAGTTGTTGTAGCGGTTTCTCTTGTTGTGGTTGTTTCCTCTGTAGTGGTGGTTGTTGTATCGGTCTGTGTGGTCGTGGTCATGGTTGTGCCTTCTGTTGTGGCAGAAGAGCTCGAGGTGGAGTTGACGGTACGGCTGCCGCTTGTTGTTGCACGTGACCTGCTTTGTGAGGTGTTACCTGCAGTGGCAGAAGTAGAGGTTGTTGTATCGGTGCCGGTGGTATCACCTGTTTGTGTTGTGGTTTCGTTGCCGTCGGTGGTGGTAGTGCCGCCTGCGGTGACCGTGCCGGGAAGCACAAAGTCACTTTGCGTGTAAAATGCATGCGGGGCCAGCGATTGTGCTGTATACCAGGCATACGGCATGATGACGTCGTCGTTTTTGACGATTTTAGCGGTATCGGTAGTGGTATTTTCACCCTCACGCACACGGCGTGCAATGACGGCAAGTCTGCCGTCCGCTACCTTCACCTGACTCTTGTTGGTGCAGGTGGAGAGAATGAGCAGCTGGTCGCCCGGCTGCACGTCTACGGGATAATCAAATAAGGAACGGGCACGTAATTCGTTGACATAGTTCATAAAATCCGTATCATCAGCGAAGGTGGTACGCAGATAGCCAAAACGATGCTTCGACTCTGCACCTTCATCGCTGACTAAAACGGCAAATACTTTGTATTGGTTGCTGCCGTAAAGTGTGTCCAGATGTATTGTTGCGGCGGAACGGGCACGGTATACGTTACCGATCAGCTTGTTGAGCGGTGCGAACATGGTACCGCTTGCCATATTGTGACCGTATATAATGGTAACCTTGTTAGAGGTACCTGGGGCAAACGTGTTGGTTTGTTCAAAGAACAAGGTGCCGCTGCGGCTGTATTGACCGTCGAAACCACGGGAAAGATAGGTGTCATTATCGCCACACCACACAACAGGCAGATTGATTTTCATAAAGCTGTCCCGATCGGTGGAATTGAAGGCTAACCACCCGGCAATATCGTTGTTGATACTGTATAACTGTCGGAAGGACTGCTGTATATCCTTTGTTTCACTGCTTGTTTCGGCAGAGGCGTTGCCTTTTGTATCGTTGAACAAAGAAACGTAGCTGTCGTTTTCTCTGTTTACCTGATTGGGCTCTATGACCATATAGTAGGTAAGAAAACCCACCGAAACAAGACAAACGGCAAGAGATAACAAAAGCACGATTTTTCGCACAATTTCGGAGGCGGGATCGCCTTTTTTGGGGAATATGTTACGTAAGCCCTGACCGACTTTTGAGAAGGGAGAAGGGGTGGTAATCTCTTCTGCTTCATCGGTGACCAGAGGTTGTGCCTGTGTATCAACGGCAACTTTGTTAGAACGCTCTCTGCGTGCTTTGGGGATGACAGGTGCGTTTTTCTTTTTAGGAGCTTCCTCAGGTGCCAGAATTAACGGAATGTCCGTAGGCGTGGTGTCGGGGGAGGCGGGGATCGTGTCGGGCTCATCGGTTTGGATGGATGCGACATCGTCCTCGTTGTCCTCGTCGGTATTTCTTATCTGCATGTGGCTGAGAATGGCTAAAATTTCCTGCTCGGCCTCAAATGCGTTGCGATCGTCTCCGTTTCTCATACGTGGGACTCCTTTCGGGATGATTTGTAAGCTAAGCTTTGGATGGCCTCGGCAAGACCGTCTGCAAAGCGGTGAATATCGTCAACGGTATTGGTGTGTGACAAGCTGACACGTATAGCACTGTCAATTTCTTCGGGCGGCAATCCGAATGCCGCTAAAACAGGGCTGGGAGCCCCTTTTGAACAAGCAGACCCGCTCGAAACAAACACGTTTTTTTGTGAAAGAAAATGCAGTATGGTTTCACTGCGCAGCCCGGGCACAGAAAGGTGTATGACATACGGTACGGCATCCTTGAAGCAATGTACAACAACGCTCTGTAAAGTAGATAACCTTTCCAGTAAAACGGATTGCAATTTTTCAAAGTGAATAGCTTGTTCTGCTGTTGAAGGCAGGCATTGCACCGCTGCACCAAATGCCGCAATCAAGGGCGCGGCTTCAGTGCCGGGACGTAAACCGTCTTGCTGTTTGCCGCCAAATTGACGTGGTAAAATACGTGCACCTTTTCGCAGATACAGGGCGCCGCATCCTTTCGGAGCGTGCAATTTGTGAGCAGAAACAGTCAATGCATCTACCTGCCAACGCACAGCGGCGATAGGAAGCTTGCCGGCTGCTTGTACGGCATCACAATGTATGAATGCGAGAGGCGACTTCTTGCGGATCAGCGGTATCGCTTTGTCTAACGCAAAACGAGCCCCTGTTTCGTTGTTGACTAACATGACCGAAACCACGACGGTGTCTGCACGGCAAGCGGCGGCAATGGCAGCTGCTGTGATGGTACCGTTTTCGTCGGGCGGAATACGGGTAATGGTAAACCCTTCTTTTTCAAGCTGCTCGCAGGCGGCTGCAACCGAGGCGTGCTCTGCAGCGGTTGTTACAATATGCTTGCCACGGCGCTGTAAAGCGTGTGCGGCACCTATCACAGCAAGATTATTGGCTTCGGTACCGCCGGATGTAAAGAAAATACGCTCTTTCGGCGCACCGATGAGATCGGCTACCGCCTGTTTCGCCGCGTCAAGCTCTCGTTCTGCTTCAAAACCAAGTCTGTGCAGTGAAGAAGGGTTGCCGTAACAGACGGTCATCATATACGATGCCTTGTCCGCTGCCGCTTGACAAACGGCGGTGGTGGCACTGTTGTCCAGATAGGTGATATTCAACCGAAAAACCTCGCAATATACGTGAAATGACGGGTAATTACAATTATTTTCATTATACAGCAAATACTTATAAATAGCAACTGTAAAATTTTCGTGAAATAATCAAATATTTTCTCTGAAAGTTTTGCATTTTTATAATATTTATGTTATAATAGTTTGGAATGTCGTTTGAGGGGGGAAGACGTATGGTCATTTTAGGGATTGACCCGGGATATGCCATTATCGGCTGGGGAATTATCCGCTATGAACGCGGCCATTTTCTTCCCGTAGATTTCGGTGCGATAACCACGACGGCAGGTACACCGTTTTCCGAGCGATTGATGAAGATTCATACGGAGATGAGTACGATTCTGGCACGGTATCAGCCGGAGGTGGCATCTATCGAAAAATTGTATTTTCAAAATAACCAAAAAACCGCTATTGAGGTTGCGGAGGCACGTGGGGTTATCCTGCTGGCGATGCAGCAGGCAGGGGTACCGTTTTTTGAATATACGCCGTTGCAGGTGAAAAGTGCTGTAACGGGATACGGACAAGCCGAAAAGCCACAGGTAATGGAAATGACCCGCCGTTTGTTGCGACTGAAGGCAGTGCCTAAACCGGATGATACGGCGGATGCACTGGCACTTGCTATCTGTCACGCACAGTACGGTGGTACGGCCTTGAAACAATCTTTGCTGTCAGGAGGACAAAAACGATGATATACAGCGTCCGTGGAGAATTGATACACGCAGAGCCGAAACTGGCTGTCGTGGAATGCGGCGGCGTGGGTATGGCGTGTCAGATTACGATGAATACCGCACGACAACTGCCGTCGGTGGGTAGTGAAGTAATGTTGTATACGATGATGAACGTACGGGAAGATGCTATTGAGCTTTTCGGCTTTGCGGAAAAGAACGAGCTTGCTTCTTTTAAATTACTTACAACCGTTTCGGGTGTCGGCCCGAAAGTGGGTATTGCCATTTTGTCCGAACTTTCGCCTGAGCGCGTAGCGATGGCAGTCGCATCGGGTGATTATAAAGCACTGACAAAGGCATCGGGTGTTGGCCCGAAGCTTGCACAACGCATCGTGCTGGAGCTGAAGGATAAATGCTCTTTACCCACATCGGGTACGGGCATGACAGAGATTCCTGCGGCGGGTCCCGTATCTGCGGCAGGCAATGCGGCTCAGGCGGTAAGTGCCTTGACCGTGCTTGGCTTTTCTGCAAGCGAAGCAGCAGCGGCTGTCGGCAGGCTGGACAGTACCTTACCGGTGGAAACATTGGTACGGCAAGCGTTGCGGTCTTTGGCTGCAAAGTGATGAGGAGGTGTATGTGTGGATTTTGAAACCGATTACGAAAACCGTATGGTAGCGGCGGAGTATCTTCCCGAAGATGAAGGAGATAACCCACTTCGCCCTCGTACACTCAGCGAATACATCGGACAGGAAAAGGTCAAAGAAAACCTGTCGGTGTTTATCGATGCCGCAAAGATGCGGCACGAAGCACTGGACCATGTATTGCTGTATGGCCCTCCCGGCTTGGGTAAAACCACCTTGGCAGCGATTATTGCGGCAGAGCTCGGTGTAAACTTCCGTATTACATCGGGTCCTGCATTGGAACGTCCCGGAGACCTGGCGGCATTGCTCACCAATATGGAAGAGGGCGACGTGCTCTTTATTGATGAGATACATCGTCTTCCACGTACGGTGGAAGAGATTTTGTATCCCGCAATGGAGGACTTTGCTATCGATATTATCAACGGTAAAGGACAGGGTGCTTCGTCCATTCACCTGCCGTTGCAGAAGTTTACCCTGATTGGTGCTACAACCCGTGCAGGACAATTGTCCGCACCGCTCAGAGACCGTTTCGGCGTGATTCTGCGATTGGAGCTGTACACACCCGAGGAGCTGGCGCGTATCGTCAGCCGCAGCTCTCATATTCTGAGTACGCCCTGCGAACCCAACGGTGCACTGGAAATCGCATCCCGCAGTCGGGGTACACCACGTATTGCCAATCGCATGTTAAAGCGTGTCCGTGATTTTGCACAGGTTATTAACGACGGTGTTATTGATGAGGCAACCGCCAAAAAGGCACTCGACCGTTTGGAAGTAGACGCTTTGGGTCTTGATCGTGTGGACAGAAATATGCTGGAAGCGATGATCAAGCATTATAACGGCGGACCGGTCGGTTTGGATACGGTAGCGGCGGTTATCGGTGAGGAATCGGTGACCATTGAGGACGTATACGAGCCGTACCTGATGCAGATTGGTTTTTTGAGCCGCACACCACGTGGTCGGGTAGTTTTGCCTGCGGCGTATGCACACCTCGGGTTACCGCATCCCAATGATGGCAACGGTATCCCGGAACAAACAAGTTTGCTGTAAATTGTTTTATATAAAACACAAAAGGAGAATGAAAAATGGGAAGATTATTTGGTACTGACGGTGCAAGAGGCGTCGCAAACACAGAACTCAACTGCGAACTGTCTATGTCTATCGGTCGTGCGGCGGCACGTGTGCTGATTTCCGCAGACGGCAAACGCCCGAAGGTGCTTATCGGCAAAGATACCCGTGCATCGGGTGATATGCTGGAAGCGGCCCTGTGCGCAGGTCTTTGCTCGGTTGGTGCGGATGTATATCTGCTTGGTGTCGTGCCTACCCCTGCGGTAGCTTTTCTCGTAAAGGAATACGCAGCGGATGCAGCTATTATGATTTCCGCTTCTCATAACCCTTGCGAATACAATGGCATTAAGATTTTCAACGGTGAAGGATATAAGCTGTCCGATGAGCTGGAAGAAAAGATCGAAGCTATTGTTTTGGATAATGCCGAAGAATTGCCCACCCCCACCGGTGGAGAGGTTGGTCGTGTATACACCTGTGAAAAAGCTGTAGATGACTATGTACGTCATTTGATCGGTACCATGTCGGTTGATCTGCAGGGCATGCATATTGCAGTAGACTGTGCTAACGGCTCTGCCAGCACCACCGCTAAGAAGCTGTTTGATGCACTGGGTGTCCGTTGCGAAATTATGGCGTGTGAACCCGACGGTGTGAATATCAATGTCAATTGCGGCTCTACCCATTTGGATAATCTGATTGCGTATGTCAAAAAGCATAAGCTCGACGGCGGCGTAGCGTTCGACGGCGATGCCGCCCGTTGCCTTGCTGTTGATGAAAACGGCAACGTTATTGACGGTGACCAAATGATTGCGGTTGTTGCGTATGATTTGAAACAGCGTGGTCAACTGAATGGCAATACGGCGGTTGTTACCGTGATGTCTAACCTTGGTTTCTTCCGCTATTGTGAAGCGGAAGGTATCGATGTAGCTTCCACTAAGGTGGGCGATCGTTACGTTCTGGAAGAAATGCGCAAGGAGGGCTATGTCATCGGCGGTGAACAGTCGGGTCATATCATTCTTTTGCAGCACGCAACCACGGGTGACGGTCAGTTGTCCGCTTTGCATTTCCTGTCGGTAGCACGCCGTAACGGCTGGAAGCTTTCCAAAGTCGGCTCTATGATGCAGCGCTATCCGCAGGTGCTTCTCAATGTGCGTGCGGATGCGGCACAGAAGGAAACCTATAAAAATGACGCAGGTGTTGCCGCACTTATCAAAGAAGTGGACGATAGTCTGGGCAGAGACGGCAGAGTGCTTGTCCGTCCTTCCGGTACTGAGCCGCTTATTCGTGTGATGGTGGAAGGTAAAGACTTTGACGCTATTAACAAAGCAGCGGTTACCGTTTGCGATGCCATTAAAGAACTGATCGGCGGTTAAGTAATGAGAACAGCTGAAAACTGGAAAGATTATGAATTGCTGGACACCTCTGACGGTGAACGGCTGGAGCGGTGGGGCGATATCATTTTGATTCGCCCCGACCCGCAAATTATTTGGAAAAGTCCGAAAAAAGACCCTCGTTGGAAAACCGCACACGCACGGTACATCCGTTCGGGTACGGGCGGCGGTCATTGGGAAACGTATAAAGAAATCCCTGCAAGCTGGCAAATCTCGTATGGGGATTTGAAATTCAGCTTGAAACCGATGGGCTTTAAGCATACCGGATTGTTTCCGGAGCAAGCGGTAAACTGGGATAAGATGACCGCACTGATACAAACGGCGGATCGCCCGATAAAAGTGCTCAATTTGTTTGGGTATACGGGCGGTGCCACCTTGGCTTGTGTTGCCGCAGGTGCACACGTGACCCATGTAGACGCGTCCAAGGGTATGGTGACGTGGGGACGTGAAAATGCGGTAAATTCCGGGCTTGGAGACCGTCCTATGCGGTGGCTCGTAGACGATTGCGGCAAGTTTGTACAACGTGAGCTGCGTCGCGGTAACACATACGATGCCATTTTGATGGATCCACCGTCTTACGGCAGGGGTCCCGGCGGTGAAGTTTGGAAACTGGAAGAACAGATATACGGGTTGGTGGCAGAGTGTGTGAAATTGCTGTCGGACGATCCGTTGTTTTTCCTTGTCAATTCGTATACGACAGGGTTGTCCCCGTCGGTTATGCAGTACATCTTGGCATCTTTGATGCAAAAGCGGTACGGCGGTATAACGTCGGCAGACGAAATCGGCCTGCCTGTAACCGCAAGCGGTTTGGTACTACCGTGCGGTGCCACGGCTATGTGGCAGAGTGAACGGTAATTTCGGGAGGAAACTATGGAGATCATTGGTGCAAAAAATGTGTCCTTTCAATATGAATATGCGGATGAAGCCCCTCTTGCAGTGCTGAAAGGTGTTGACCTTTCGATAGAGAAGGGTAGTTTTGTTGCGCTTCTTGGCTCCAATGGATCGGGAAAATCCACGTTGGCCAAACATTTTAATGCGATTTTATTGCCTACGGGCGGTAAGGTTTTGGTGGACGGTATGGATACGGTGGATGAAGATCGCTTGTATGATATTCGTCGCCGTGTAGGTATGGTGTTGCAGAACCCCGATAACCAGCTCGTGTCTTCCATTGTGGAGGAGGACGTGGCGTTTGGTCCTGAGAATCTCGGTGTGCCGCCTGTGGAGATACGGGAAAGGGTAGAGGATGCCCTGCGTGCAGTGGGTATGTACGAATACCGTGACAGCGCACCGCATAAGCTGTCGGGTGGTCAGAAACAACGGGTGGCGATTGCAGGTATTCTGGCAATGCGTCCCGATGTATTGGTGTTGGATGAGCCGACGGCAATGCTCGACCCCCAAGGCAGAAAAGAAGTGCTTGATACGGTGCATACGCTGAATAAAGAGCGTGGCATGACCGTCATTCTGATTACGCATTATATGGAAGAAGCGGTACAAGCCGATCGTGTGGTTGTGGTGGATAAGGGCGTTGTGCGTATGGACGGCACCCCGAAAGACGTGTTTTTGCAGATTGAAAAGCTGCGTGGTTTTCAATTGGATGCACCACAACCGACTGAATTAGCATTTTTATTGCGTGAGGCAGGTATAGCTCTGCCGCAGGATATTTTAACGGTAGAACAATGCGCCAATGCTGTTTTGGCACTTGTCGGAAAGGCAGGTGTGCAGTAATGGCTGTGTTGGAAACAAAGAACTTAAGCTTTGTGTATGCAGACGGTATGCCGTTTGCACGTGCAGCACTTAAAGACGTATCCGTATGCTTTGATGAAGGAAAATTGACCGCTATTATCGGACATACAGGGTCGGGTAAATCCACCCTCGTACAGCATCTTAACGGTCTTTTGAAGCCCGCTTCGGGGCAGGTGCTGCTTGACGGCAAGGATATTTGGGAAAACCCGAAGGAAATCCGAAATGTACGATTTCGTGTCGGTATGGTGTTCCAGTATCCCGAGCATCAGCTCTTTGCCGAAACGGTAGAAAAGGATATTGCGTTCGGCCCTCGTAATATGGGACTTTCGGAACAAGAAATTGCCGAACGTGTCGGTGAGGCAGCAGCTTTGGTGGGTCTTACGCCTGAGTTGTTGGAAAAATCACCGTTTGACCTTTCGGGCGGCGAAAAACGTCGTGCTGCTATTGCGGGTGTGTTGGCCATGCGTCCTGAAATCTTGGTGTTGGATGAACCGACAGCAGGACTGGATCCGCAGGGCCGTGAGCAGCTGCTTGATGTAATTGATAATTACCGTCGCACCCATAATACAACGGTGCTGTTTGTGTCGCACAGTATGGAAGATGTGGCACGTATTGCCGATAAAGTACTGGTGATGCAAGCGAGCGAGGTTGCTATGTATGATACGGTGGATGCGGTGTTCTCCCGTGCCGAGGAATTGGAAAAAATCGGTCTTTCGGTACCGGCTGTCACCCGTATTTTGCATTTACTGAAAACAGGTGGTCTCCCTGTGGATACCTCTGTGTATACCGTGGATAAAGCGGCTGCTATGATTGCCTCCTTGCTGAAGGAAAAGGGGGTGGGGTCGTGCTGAAGGATATTACGTTGGGTCAGTATTTCCCCGCAAAGTCGTTGGTACACCGTTTAGATCCTCGCATGAAACTGATACTCACCGTTTTATGGATGTGTATGGTGTTTATTCCGAAAAATTGGTTTGGCATACTGTTGACAGTGGCTTTTCTACTGTTGATTGTTGCACTGTGTAAACTGCCGATGCGTCTGGTTTTCGGCAGTTTGAAACCGATTTTACCCGTTATTTTGTTTACATCGGTTATTAACGTGTTCTATGTGACAGAAGGTGCATTGCTGTGGGAATGGAAGTTCCTGCATATTTACACAGGCGGTCTGGTGAATGCGGCATTTATTGCTATTCGCATTTTTTGCCTGATTGCAGGCAGCTCATTGCTGACCTATACAACCTTGCCGACGGCACTGACCGACGGTCTGGAACGGTTGTTGTCGCCTTTGAAGGTGTTTCATCTGCAGGTGCATGAATTGGCGATGATGATGACCATTGCACTGCGGTTTATCCCCACCTTGATAGAGGAAACCGATAAAATTATGTCTGCACAAAAGGCGAGAGGTGCCGATCTGGAAAGCGGCAACCTGATGCAGCGTGTGCGGGCAATGATTCCGATTTTGATTCCTTTACTCGCTTCCTCTTTCCGTCGTGCGTATGAATTAGCGACGGCAATGGAATGCCGTTGTTACCACGGTGGAGAAGGACGCACACGTATGAAGGAGATGCACCTTGCGGTGCGTGACTATTTGGCATTGACCGCTTGTGCGGCTTGCCTTGCAGGGTTGATTTTACTCAACCTGTGGATACCTGCTGTTATTTGATAAAAAGGAGGTGCCGTTGTGAAACGGTTGTTACTGACCTTGCGATATGACGGCACCGCCTATCACGGTTGGCAGGTGCAACCCAATGCCGTCACGGTGCAGGAAACCTTGCAAAACGCCATACAGGCGGTGACAGGCATTCGTTCGGGTGTGATTGGCTGCAGCCGCACCGATACGGGGGTACACGCAGCTATGTTTTGCTGCACCTTTGATACCGACAGCACGATTCCTGCCGAGCGGATGGCTTTGGCACTCAATATGCATCTGCCCGAGGATATTGCTGTGTATGACTGTAAAGAGGTAGCGGCGGATTTTCATCCACGCTATGCCGCAAGCGGAAAACGGTATACCTATCGTGTGAACAACACCCATTACCGTAATCCGTTTGATGAACGGTATACGGTGCGGTATACTCCGCATCTGGATGAAGTGCTGCTCAACACGTATGCACAGGATTTTGTGGGCACACACGACTTTTCGGCATTTTGTGCCGCAAACGCCGACACAGTAGACAATGTACGGACGGTTTCTCGGTTTTGTGTAACACGGGAAGGCGATACCGTGTTGTTTACGGTAGAGGCAGACGGATTTTTGTATAATATGGTGCGCATTATGGTGGGCACTTTGTTGGATATGGGTGCGGAACGGTTACCTGCGGATGCCATTCAAAAGGCATTGGATAGCGGTGACCGTAGCTTTGCAGGTGCAACAGCACCTGCAAAGGGCTTGCGCCTTGAAAAAGTATTCTACGGGGAGGGACGGTAACGTTGGCAAAGCACTCACGACGTGAAGAGGACGAAAGAAGTAAAAAACGTCGGCAAAAACGTCGAAAACGTTTTGTAATGCGTTGGATGGCTGTGCTGGTTGTTGCGGCTTTGGTGGCGACTGCGGTTCGTTACTGGGATAAGCTTTCTCCCGCAACTCTGATAGAAAATGTCAGTGGATTTCTGTCCGGGAACAGTGAGAACGGCTTCCCGATAGATGTGTCCGGCAATCGCATATACCAAATGGAAACAGCGGATAATTGTATAGCTCTGCTCAGTGACACGCACGTAGCACTGTATAACAGCGGCGGTAACGAGACGATGCGCCGTACTCATGCGTTTGCGGAGCCGTTACTGCGTTCGGCGGGCAAATACCTGCTGATTGCGGAACGTGGCGGTAAGCGTCTGCAGCTGGAAACACGTGCAAAGACGGTTATTACGCATACCACCAAATACGATATTATCACAGCGGCGGTACATACCAACGGTGATGTTGCGGTGGTTACCGCTGCGGAACAGGGCTATAATGCACGGCTTACCGTCTATCGAAAAGACGGAACGCTGTTATATGAACGCCTGTGCAGTACGTTGCTGACAGACGTTGCGTTTTCGCCTAACGGAAAAAACCTGGCGGTGACGGCAATCAGTGCGGAGCAGGGTGCTATCCGCTCGGCAGTGGAGGTGCTGTCTCTGCAATCTTCCGACAGTGCTCCCGTGCATGTGTACGGAGAAAATGATGTGTTGCTTTCTCGGGTTGCATATTTGTCAGGTTCTCTGATCACGGCGGTGGGAGATACGGCTGTGTGGATGTATCATCCGCAAAAAGATACGTGTGACATATATACGGTAACCGACGGAGAGATGAAGGGATTTGCTATCGGTGATAATTCGGTGGCCTTGGTAACACAGCCCTACGGTTCTTCGGGAGATGGTAATTTTGTGTATGTCAAAGCAAACGGTACTGCCGCACATATTACGGCGGTAGAAGGTATGTGTCGTGATGTCGCTGCATATAAGAATACATATGCGGTGTTAACGGAGAAAAACGTGTATCGTTTGGGTGCAAAGGGTATTACAGCTACCGCAGAAGTGCCGTCGGACGGAAAAATGGTGAATCGTATCGGGGACACGGTAGCGGTACTCGGTTTACAGAATATAACAGCATACTGACAGGAGGTTTTTTGTATGAGTTGGATTTTAGATGTAGTGGTGGTCGTTGTTTTTGCACTGACCGTTCTTGCAGGGTTCAGAAAAGGTTTTCTTGACAGCATCATCGGTTTCGTGGGCTTGCTTGCCGCTTTGGTGGTGGCATTTATTGCCAGCGGTATCGTGGCGGACGGTGTGTATGCCGGGTTTATCGAAAAGCCGGTACAACAGGCAATTGTAGAAAAAATTGATGAGGCGGCAGCTGATACAGGTGCTTCTTTACAAACCAATCTTCAGAACGCAGAGGAGGCACTGCCTAAGTTTGTGCAATCTCTGATGGAGAAAAATGAAGTTTCTTTGGTCTCCTTGGCAGATAAAGCAGAAACAGGCATACAAAACACCGGAGAACAGATTGCTGAGGCAGTTACCGAAAAAGTTGTTCGCCCTGCAATGACCCTGCTGATTCGTTGTATTGCCTTTGTGGTTTTGTTTATTGCGTTGATGTTTGTTTGCAAAGTGCTTGGTAGAATTATCGGCAAAATCGTAAAACATAGTCCCTTCAGAGGCCCCGATAAATTGTTGGGCGGTGTACTTGGCGCTGTCAAAGGGTTTTTGTGGGTTTTATTGGCAGTTACCGTTATGCAGATGATTGCCGGCTTTGCTAAAGATGATGCGGTAATTTCCAAAAAATCCATAGAGGAAACCACCGTTGTCAAGGCGATTGCGGAGATAAACCCGATATATTCTGACAACAATATTGTTATTACCGAGTTTAACAGCTTGTTTGATAAATAATGTTCCTTGGAGGAAGTTGACGATGCAGATACAGTGGAAGTGGACTGTGCCTAACGTGCTGTCTTTGGTACGTATCGGCATACTGCCTGTGTTTATTTTTCTGTATATTCGCAGTTGTAATGTGGATAGTGTGGTGCTGATGTATACGGCTTTTGGATTGTTGATTTTGTCAGGCCTTACAGATTGCTTTGACGGTTGGATCGCACGACGCTTTCATCAGGAAAGCGAAATAGGCAAACTGCTTGATCCTGTTGCAGATAAGCTGACACAGGTTGCAGTTTTGCTTGCCTTAACCACACAGTATCGAGAATTTTTGCCTTTATTGCTGCTTTGCACGGTAAAAGAGCTGCTGCAGGGTCTGGGTGGTCTCATTGTGTTGGGAAAAGGTATGGAAATGCGTTCTTCAAAATGGTACGGAAAGATGTCTACGGTGGTGTTTTATATTGCTGTGGCCGCTATTGTTCTGTGGAAGGATATGCCGCATTGGTTGGTACTGACGTTGGTTGCGTTGGTGGCTGTATTGATGCTGTTTGCATTTTTACGGTATCTGCAACTATTTTTGAACATCCGTAAGGAGGATGTGCCGTCGGGGACGGCGGAAGTGGAAGGGAGTAACGGTAAATGACCTTGTGTACACGCTGTAATAAGCGGCCGGCGGTGGTGTTTGTCACTCGTATGGAGGGTGAGAAAACCATAAACGAAGGGTATTGTCTTACCTGCGCCAAAGAGATGAATTTGAAACCTGTGACCGATATGCTGGATAAATTCGGTGTGGACGATGACGATTTGGAGCAGATGGAAAGTCAGATGAGCGAAATGATGGGCGGCGATCTTGTTGACGCTGATGATGGGGATGAAAACTTCAGCCCCGGTGGTGCGCCCGCATTTCCTTTCCTGCAAAATCTGTTTGGCCAGATAGGTGGTCCCGCCCCCGAAAACCAGCAGGATAAAAAGCCCAAGTCGGAAAAGGATAAGAAAGATAAAAAGCGGCGCCATCTGAATCAATTCTGCAATGATTTGACCAAAAAGGCACGTGACGGACAAATCGACCCTGTTATCGGCAGAGAAGATGAAATCTACCGTGTGGTACAGATTCTATCCCGTCGCACCAAAAACAATCCTTGTCTTATCGGTGAGCCCGGTGTCGGTAAAACCGCAATTGCGGAAGGATTGGCACAGCGGATTGCGGATAAACAGGTGCCGTTGCGTCTGCAGGATAAGGAAGTGTTCCTGCTGGATATGACCGCCTTGGTGGCAGGCACCCAATTCCGTGGTCAGTTCGAAAGCCGCATCAAAGGGTTAATTGATGAAGTCAAGGCGGAAGGGAATATTATTCTCTTTATCGATGAAGTGCATACGTTGGTAGGCACGGGCGATTCCGAAGGCAGTATGTCTGCTGCGAATATTCTGAAACCTGCCCTTTCCCGTGGAGAAATCCAAGTGGTTGGTGCTACCACTTTCAATGAATATCGCAAACACATTGAAAAAGATGCGGCACTCGAACGTCGTTTCCAGCCCGTGACGGTGGAAGAACCGTCGATGGAAGAAACGGTTGAAATCCTCAAGGGATTACGCGGCAAATACGAGCTGTATCACGGGGTAGTGCTGTCCGAAGGCATTTTGCGTCGTGCGGTTTCTTTGTCCGAACGGTATATTACCGACAGATTTTTGCCGGATAAAGCTATTGACTTGATTGACGAGGCCTCTGCAGCGGCATCGCTTGCCAATACCCATGCGATAGAGTATGCGGGCCTTATTAAAGAACGCGACCGTCTGCGTGAAGAAGAAAAGACACAGGTAGAATCGGATAACGTCGATTATGAATTGCTGGCTAACACCCGTGCCGAAATCCTGAAAGCCGAAGAAGCGGCAAATGCGTTGGAAGCGATGGCTTTGCATGCCCCCGTGACCGAGGCACATCTGGCACGTGTTATTGAATTGTGGACAGGCATTCCTGCCTCTAAGATTCAGGAGAGTGAGCTTGGACGTTTGGCAGCTTTGGAAGACCGTCTGCGTGAAAAGGTTATTGGGCAGGATGAGGCAGTTAAATTGGTGGCGGCGGCGGTACGTCGCAGCCGTGTACAGATAAGCCCTGTTCACCGTCCCGCATCCTTCATTTTTGTGGGGTCTACGGGCGTGGGTAAAACGGAATTGGTAAAGGTGTTGGCAAAGGAACTGTTTGACACACCTGAAACGCTTATCCGTTTGGATATGTCCGAGTTTATGGAGAAACACGCAGTATCCCGTATTATCGGTGCACCGCCCGGATATGTGGGGTACGATGAAGCGGGTCAGTTGACAGAAAAGGTACGCAGAAAACCGTATTCGGTGATTTTGTTTGACGAAATCGAAAAGGCACATCCCGATGTTCTCAATATTTTGCTGCAGATTTTGGATGAGGGCAAGGTGACCGATGCACACGGCAGAGTGGTCAATTTTGCAAACACCGTGATTGTGATGACCTCTAACGCAGGCAGTCATGTTGCCGAAAATCTGATGGGCTTTGGCAAGGATCAGAAGGAAGCATCCAAAGACCGTGCTATGAAAGCACTGCGTGATTTCCTGCGTCCTGAGTTTATCGGCAGGGTAGACGAGGTAGTGTTCTTTGCACCGCTTAGTGAAGAGAACTTTGTAAAAATTGCGGATTTGATGCTGCGTGCTCTTGTAACGCCTTTAGAGGATAAGGGTATCGCTTTCAACTGGACACCTGAAGCGGCTGCCTATCTTGCACATAAAGCACATGGTGGCAAGCGAGGCGCACGTGATTTGAGAAATGTGATTCGTCGTGAAGTGGAAGATGCGATTGCGACCATTTTGGTCGATGCAAATGCCGCTATGCCGTCTGCCATTACAGTAGAAGTGGATGCGGAGGGTATGTTGCAGGTGAAATCTGTATAAACTGCGAAAAATACCTCGAATTATCTTGCTTTTTGTAACATTACACTATATAATAGTGTGGTAAATATATTTACGAATCGGAGGAAAAAACAATGTTAGTATCTGCAAAAGAAATGCTCACAAAAGCGAAGGCCGGTCACTATGCTGTCGGTCAGTTCAACATCAACAACCTCGAATGGACCAAAGCCATTCTTTTGACTGCACAGGAATTGAATGCGCCTGTCATTCTCGGTGTATCCGAAGGTGCGGGCAAATATATGTGTGGCTATAAAACCATCGTTGGTATGGTAAACGGCATGCTGGAAGAGCTCGGCATCACCGTTCCTGTAGCGCTGCATCTTGACCACGGCAGCTACGAAGGTGCACTTGCTTGCGTAGCAGCGGGCTTCTCTTCCATTATGTTCGACGGTTCTCACTATCCGATCGACGAAAATATCGCTAAAACCAAAGAACTCGTAAAACTTGCCGAAGAAAAAGGTCTTTCCTTGGAAGCGGAAGTTGGCTCTATCGGCGGCGAAGAAGACGGTGTTGTGGGTATGGGCGAATGTGCTGATCCCGACGAATGCAAAATGGTTGCTGACCTTGGCGTAACCATGCTCGCAGCAGGCATCGGTAACATCCACGGTAAATATCCCGAAAACTGGGCAGGCCTCAGCTTTGAGACCTTGGCGGCTATTCAGGAGAAAACCGGCGAAATGCCTCTCGTTCTGCATGGTGGCACCGGCATTCCTGCGGAAATGATTAAGAAAGCGATCGATCTCGGCGTTTCCAAAATCAACGTGAACACCGAATGCCAGCTCGCTTTTGCAGCGGCTACCCGTGAGTATGTTGAAGCGGGCAAAGACTTGCAGGGCAAGGGCTTTGACCCGAGGAAACTGTTGGCTCCCGGTGTGGAAGCGATCAAAGCGACCGTTAAGGAGAAAATGGAACTGTTCGGTTGCGTAGGCAAAGCGTAAGAAAATGTCAAAAAGCGGTGATTTCTTAAGGGAAATCACCGCTTTTCTTTTGAATTTGTGATTTTTCGTTGCTAAAAGTTATCTTTTATGCTATGATAATTTGAAAGCAAGCTTTGTTAGGAGGCATAAACAGCATGGCGAAACACGCAGAACAAGTAAGCAAGGGCCGCCTTATTTTAATGGCGGTAGCAGCCATTGCATTGGTAGGTATTATTATTGTGACGGCGGTGGCAATTGTTGGTAACCGCAAGCCGGATATTCGCTCGGCGGCGGCATTTATTGAGTCCATTCACAGCTTTCAGGATCTGGATGTGGCGGAAGATGCCAAACCGGTAACCGCTGTGCAGAAATGTTTGGATGTTACGGGAGATACACTGGCGTATGCGGTAACCGCATACGGTGAAGGTTTTGCCGACAGGATTTCTGTGCGTTGTTTCTTTGAATTAGACAAAAAGACACTGATAGGCATTGAGGTACTGGAACATGCTGAAACCAAAGGTATAGGCGATAAGGTTGCCGCTTCTATGTATACACAGCGTTTTGAGTTTAAGAAAATGCCGATATGGTTTAATGATTGTAGTGTTCCTGAGGAAGAATTGCCTAAACAGAAAGGTACACGTGTGGACACTATCAGCGAAGCGACTGTTTCCTGCAGGGCGGTTGTGGACGCAGTGAATGCAGCGTATGCATATTATGCAGATACACGGTTAAAGTGAGGAATGGTATGCGGTATCCATATGTATTTTTCGATTTAGACGGCACATTGACCGATCCTGCACTTGGTATAACCAATGCAGTGATGTATGCTCTGAAGCATTTTGGAATAGAAGTTACTGACCGCCGTGTGCTGTATCCGTTTATCGGGCCGCCGCTGAAAGAATCTTTTGAAAAGTTCTACCAGATGACATCCGAGCAGGCGGAGGAAGCTTTGCGTGTATATCGTGTGTATTTCAGCGACAAAGGGTTGTATGAAAATACGGTCTATGACGGCATTCCCGCACTGTTGCAGGCGCTGTGTGAAAGCGGTTGTAAGGTGGTGCTTGCCACCTCGAAACCTGCCGTATTCGCAGAACGCATTTTAGAGCACTTTGATTTGAAACGGTATTTCACATTTGTATCGGGCAGTGAACTGAATGGTGCAAGAGTAGAAAAGGCGGATGTGATCCGCTATGCACTGGATGCGTTAAAAATTACCGATATGACACAGGTGGTAATGGTAGGTGACCGTTGCTTTGACGTAGAAGGTGCGACACAAAACGGCATTTTAGTTATCGGTGTCACTTACGGCTATGGAGATGCCATGGAATTGAAGGATGCCGCAAAAATCGTGGACACGGTACAGGAATTAAAGGAACAGTTATTATAAATAGGTATTAAAAAAGGATTGAACGCAGTGTTCAATCCTTTTTTTAATACATTTTTGTTAATTCGATTAAATTGTGAATATGCGGTATCCTGTCATCTGCTTTGGCAAAGCCGATATCACGGAAAACTGCATGCATACCGACATTCTCCGCACCTTGTACGTCGTTTACGGGATTGTCGCCTACATATACACAATCCGCAGGATGTACACCCAAACGTAAGGCGATACGGCGGAAAGCTTCCGGCTCGGGCTTTTGCATGTTGTCTTCACCCGAAATCATCACATAGTCGAGCAACGGGCGCAAACCCGAAACATCTAATTTGCGGTTTTGTATGTGAGAATAGCCGTTGGTAAGTACACCTACCAAATACCCTTTGTCACGTAGCTTTTGTAAGGTTTCAGCGGCATCCGGCAGGGTTGCGGTATTGGCAGGGAAGACGATGGCTAATAGCCGCAAAAACTCTTGATCGTCAAACTGCCGTTCCGGAAACATTTTCTCCGCCTCACGCAGCATAACCTTGTACGGCGAAAAGCCGTGTTGTCCCGCCTTTATCATACGGTCGGTGGCATCTGTAAGCTCTGCTTCGCTGAAATCGGGGAACTGGCGACCTAACCAAAACTGTACGAAACAGCGCATAGCGGCGTCTCTGTCCTGTAACGTATCGTCAAAGTCGAAAAGAATAGCACGAGGACGGCCGGTGTTATGCGGTGTAAACATTGCCGTCACCGTTGCCACGTCTTTGGTAATTTGTTCTTTTAACAGCTCTATCGATGCAAACTTTTTTTCGTCACGTAAAAACTCTATCAGCTGTACACAAACGGTTTCGCCGTACAGCTGGCCGTCAAACCCCAAAATAAAGGTTTCGGCAGTAGGTACTGTACCGCCTAAGGTTGGCCGTATACCAACATCGGTAACCGCAGGTAATGCTTTGTTGTTAACAATCGCCACAGAGGCATACACACCGTAGCGAGGCACCGCCATACCCTCCGGGAGAATCTGATTGATAGTGGGTGTGCCCAACTCTCTTCCTAGTTGTTGGCCGCTGTTTACGGGTGTATGTATAGTAAAGGGGTGTGCCAAAAGGCGTGTGACCAGGCGGACGTTACCTTCTGCTAAGGCGTTGCGAATACGTGTGGAGCTGACCGCCTCGCCGTCTACCGTAACTGCAGGAACAATATGCAAGGTAATACCTGCCTGCTCACAGATTTTTGCTAACAATACGGTGTCGCCTGCACCGTTTTTACCGAAATGGAAATTGTATCCGCAAACGACGGCTTGTGCATGCAAATCGGATTGCAAAAACGCAACAAAATCCTCGGGGGAGAGGTTGCGGATGGCATCGAAATCGGCTTCAAAGAGATCTGCAAAACCGAGTGTTTCCAACAAGGCACGTTGCTCGTCTGCGGTCTGTAAGGCACCACCCGATTTCATCCCTGTCATACCTCGGAAGGTGAAAACGGCAGGACAAAGGTCGGGGTGTAACAAAGTACGTGAAAGCACGGCACGATGTCCGATATGTATACCGTCAAAAACCCCCAACGCAATAATGCGGGGGGTATTAGTGACAGTATGCAGTTGCTTTGGCAGTGCATAAATGTTCATGATAACTCCTTAAAATAGCTTTGAGACCTTCAGTACTGCCTCATCGGGACAGCCAAGTCCTAAAAAGGTACCGTCAGGGGCTTTTACCCTGACAAGCTGTTTGGGTACATCTTGTTTAATACGGTCAAGGGCTAAATCACCGCCGTTTTGGAACCGTACCGCCTGCTTTTCCGATACAAAAACCGCAGGGAAAGGGGTGAACAGCGATTCTGTCGGTAAGACGTGGGACAGCAAGAGGTTACGGGGTGTTTCGTCGGATAATGGTATGCAATCCGCTAACGTGTAACCTGCAGCTTCGGTACGTCGGAGGGCGGTCATAATACCGCCGCAGCCGAGTGCTCGCCCTAAATCGTCGCAAATGGAACGGATGTAGGTGCCTTTGGAACAATGACAATCGAATGTCAATTCTCCCTTTGCAGCATCGAAAGCCACTATTTCCAAACTGTACACGGTGATGGGGCGTGGCTGACGTTCTACCTCCACACCTTCACGGGCAAGCTCATATAACCGCTTTCCGTTTTTCCGTATGGCAGAGGTCATAGGCGGTATTTGCATAATATCGCCACGAAAGGCGGGTAAAACAGCTTGTATCGCAGCAAGAGAGGGGATGCTTCCGCCGGTAGCGGTAACATTACCCCACACGTCTAAGGTGTCGCTTTGGTACCCGAATCGCACGGTGGCAGTGTATCGCTTGTCGTGTGTCGGTAAAAAATCCAACGCACGAGTGGCTTTTCCCAACAAAATCGGTAAAACGCCTGTTGCCATAGGATCTAATGTACCTGCGTGACCAACCTTTTTCTCTTGTAAGATTCTGCGTATGATTGCGCATTGGACAAAGGATGTCTTTTCTGCGGCTTTATCAATACAAATGATACCGTCCATAGCTTAATCACCAATACCTGCCACGTTGTCGCCGACCAGCTTTACCAAAGCTTTGACGGCATCACGCAGCGGCAAATCAATACGACAGCCCGCGGCGGCAGCATGCCCACCACCACCGAGCATTTGGCAAAGCTCGGCTGCATTGGCGTGTGCGCCGGTCCGCATGCTGACCTTGTAGCTGCCGTCTGCCTGCTCACGTAATGTAATACCGACCCAAACCCCTTCAATTTGACGGGGAAGAGGCGGCAAACCTTCCAAATCGTTTTCGGTGGCACCGCTGTCTGCGATCATCTTATTGGTAATGGCCATTACCGCAACCCGCCCGTTGAAATGAAAGCTGATACCGGCAAGTGCCAGACGCTCCAGCTCAATGCGTGCACGGGATTTGGTATCAAACATGACACGGTTTATCATCACGTGGGGGATGCCGGCTTCAATACATTTTGCCGCATACATATGGGTGTCTACGGTGGTGTTACCGTATTTGAAGCAGCCCGTATCGGTCACCATGCCCGTATACAAACAGGTGGCGATTTCGGGGGTGAGCGGCACGTTCAGCAGGGGTAACAAACGGAAAATCAGCATAGCAGCCGCACCACATTCGGCATCCAGAAGCAATGCCTTGGCATATTCCACATTGGTGCCGTGATGGTCAATACAAAGGTCGACCTTATCCGCATAGTGCTGCATGGCGGGACCCAGCAGTTTGCTGTCCGCGACGTCTACTGCGCAGATAAACTGCGGCTCGAAGGTCTGTTGTTCAATAGGGGTCAGCATATAGTCGTATTTTGCGGGAATCGGGTCGTTACAGCAAATGCGTGCACGTTTGCCTAAATATTGCAAAGCGAGGCAAAGACCGCTGCAGGACCCGAGGGTGTCCCCATCGGGATACTGGTGTGCCAAAAGCAGAATATCATCCGCCGCCAACAAAGCGGCGGCGGCCTGTTCGTAGGAGAGATGCTTACTGTTCATCCGCCTTTTCCTCCTTTTTCAGGAGATTCAGTTTTGCGGAAATATCGGCGCTGTACGCAATAGAGTCATCTGCCACAAAACGCAGCTCGGGTGTATGGCGCAGATGGAGTGCATTTCCGAGCTCACGACGCATATATCCTGCGGCGGAAACAAGGCCTTTTACCGCATCCTTCGCAGCATCCATACCTTCCATTGCACTGACAAATACGGTGGCATAGGACATATCTCTCGTAACGTCAACACGCACGATGCTGAGCATTCTGCCCGCTACTCTGGGATCCTTAACGGTCCTCAGAATAGCGGTCAGCTCGCGCATAATATCTTCACTTGTACGGTCGGAACGATAACTTCCCATTAGTCTCTGTACTCCTCAATAATGTAGGTTTCATAAATGTCGCCTTCTTTAATGTCGGTGAACTTTTCAAGACCTATACCGCATTCGTAGCCCTGTGCAACCTCTTTCTGATCGTCCTTGAAACGTTTGAGAGAGATCATCTTATCGTCACCGATAATGATGTTGTCACGTACGATGCGGAGCAGGTCGTTGCGGTATACCTTGCCCTCGAGAACATAGCAACCTGCCACAAGACCGACACCGGTAATACGGTATACCTGACGCACTTCCGCTCTGCCGTGCAGTACTTCACGGGTTTTGGGAGCCATTTTACCCTTCATTGCGGCTTCGATTTCCTCGATACAATCGTAGATGATGCGATACATACGCATATCCACATCGTTCTGTTCCGCAGCAACCTGTGCGAGCGGATCGGGACGAACGTTAAAGCCGACAATGATAGCGTCCGAAGCGGAAGCGAGCATAACGTCATTTTCGGTAACGCCGCCGACAGCACCGTGGATAACCCGTACACGCACTTCTTCGTTACTGAGTTTTTCCAAGGACTGTTTGACCGCTTCAACCGAGCCCTGTACGTCCGCTTTGACAATGATGTTGAGGGTTTTCATATCGCCCGCTTGCATCTGGTCAAAGACGTTTTCGAGGGTCACCTTCTGATATTCGTTAAAGCGTTCTTCTTTGGCAGCGTTTTTACGCTGTTCTACCAATTGACGAGCCAGACGTTCGTCGGTAACAGCGTTGAAGGTATCGCCCGAAACAGGGACAGAATCGAGACCCATGATTTCCACCGGAACGGAGGGGCCTGCTTCCTTCATGGCACGGCCGTTTTCGTCGGTCATGGCACGTACACGGCCCACAGCGGAACCTGCTACGATGATATCGCCCGAACGGAGAGTGCCGTTTTGCACCAAAACGGTAGCAATCGGTCCACGGCCTTTGTCCAGACGGGATTCGATGACGGTACCTTTGGCGGCACGGACGGGGTTGGCTTTGTATTCTTGTACCTCTGCGATAAGCAGAACAGTTTCGAGCAGGGAATCAATGCCCATACCCGTTTTAGCGGATACGGGAACGCAGATGACGTCACCGCCCCATTCTTCAGGCACCAATTCGTGCTCGGTGAGCTGCTGCATCACACGGTCGGGGTTGGCTTCGGGTTTATCCATCTTGTTGATAGCAACGATAATGGAAACACCTGCTGCTTTCGCATGGCTGATCGCTTCGATTGTCTGCGGCATGATACCGTCATCGGCAGCTACAACAAGGATAGCGATGTCGGTGACCTGTGCACCACGTGCACGCATAGACGTAAAGGCGGCGTGACCGGGCGTATCCAGGAAGGTGATGTCCGAGCCGTTGCAGTTAACACGGTATGCACCGATATGCTGCGTGATACCGCCGGCTTCACCACTGGTGACGCTGGTTTTGCGAATGGCGTCAAGAATAGAAGTTTTACCGTGGTCAACGTGACCCATAACCACAACGACGGGATCACGGGGGAGAAGGTTTTCATCCTCGTCCTCGCTGTCATCGATGATCTGCTCTTCGATGGTGACAACCACTTCTTTTTCCACGTGTGCGTGGAACTCTTCCGCTACAAAGTATGCGGTTTCAAAGTCAACCTCTTGGTTGACGGATGCCATAACGCCGAGCTTCATCAACGCCTTGATAACCTCTGCGGCAGTCGCTTTCAAACGGGAGGCCAATTCGCCAACCGTGATGGTTTCACCGACCTCGATGGTGAGCTGCTTCTTCTTGCGTTCCGCTTCGATACGGTCAAGACGCTCTTTTTCGGTTTCACGACGGCGCTGGGGTTTCTTATACTGTTGGGATTTCTGATTGATTTTCTGTTTGCGTGCAGCATTTTCGTTTTTGCGCATATGGCTGCTGGTCTGCGCCATAGTATCGAACTTTTCGTCGTATTTGCTGACGTCTACCTGTGCGGTACGGGTGTCTACGATGCGGCGCTCTACGGGGCCACGGTTAGGTGCCTGGCCGTCACCTTTTTTCTGCTTTTTCTGTACAGGCGGAATGACAACGGCAGGACCGCTTGATTCTTTTTTAGGTGCTTGGGCTTTGGCAGCAGGCTTCGCTGCGGGTTTTTTCTCTGCAGCTTTTGCAGGTGCCGCTTTTTCGGGAGCTTTTTGCTCTTCCTGTTTGGGTGCTTTCGCAGCGGGTGCAGCTTCCTGCTTGGGCTCTGCTTTCTTCGACTCTTCCTTTTTGGGTTCTTCTTTCTTGGGCTCTTCTTTTGCGGGACGCTCGTTGGCGGTCGCAAAATAAGCATCCAGGTTATCCGTAGCGAATTTCTGGGTATAGTATTCAAATACGATATCCAGTTCATTCTCTTCCAGCGCAGTAGCGCTTTTTTTCGGGGTTTCAAAATATTTTGCCAACAATTCAATGATCTCTTTTCCGGGAACACCAAAATCCTTGGCAACATCGCTTACGCGGTATTTAATCATCATAAGGCATCGTCCTCCTTTGTTTCGGCTGGGAAATACTTGCGTATGGCGGCGGCAAAGCCGCTGTCGTCGGTAGCAACCACTCCAATGGGTTTTTGAAAACCAAGAGCGGCGGCGAGAGCTTCTTTATCAGCGGAGAGGGTGAACAGCGGTATACGTCGTTCCTTCAGCTGAAAGTGCAGTTCTTTGGCGGTCTTTTCGGATAGGTCAGCGGCAGTCAGTACGATTTTCGCTTTGTTTGCGGAAATCAGATCTTTAACAGCATCAAAGCCGACGATCAAATGACCGGCACGACGGCAAATTCCGAGAAGACCTGTTAACTTATTGTCCACTTTGCAGCAATTCCTCCTCCAGCTTTTCGTAGACCTCCTGCGGTATTTTGCAGGAGAAGGAACGCTCCAAAGCGTGTTTCTTATTGGCGGTACGCAAGCACTCAATATTATGGCAAATATATGCGCCACGTCCGTTTTTCTTACCGGTCAGGTCGATAGAGAAGGCGTTTTCATCTTCACGTACCACCCGGATGAGTTCTTTTTTCGCTTTATGCTCGTTGCAACCGACACAGCGGCGCATGGGCACCTTTTTTTCTTGGGGCATTCCGTATCTCTCCTAAAAATCAGTTTTCGTCCTCGCCGTAGAAGCCACTTTCGGGACGGATGTCAATTTTCCAACCGGTCAGGCGTGCCGCAAGTCGTGCATTCTGACCTTTGTTGCCGATGGCCAGGGAAAGCTGACCGTCCGGCACGGTGGCACGGCATGCTTTTTCGCCGTTGGGATCCACTTCAATGGAAACGACCTTGGCGGGGGAAAGTGCCGCGGCAATAAACTTGGCGGGATCTTCACTGTACTCTACAATATCGATTTTTTCGCCGCCCAGCTCTTCAACGATGCCCGCAATACGTGCACCGCGGATACCGATACAAGCGCTGATAGCATTGACATTTTCGTCGTGGGACAACACCGCAATTTTGGTGCGGGAGCCGGCTTCACGGGAAATGGCTTTAACTTCCACAACGCCGTTGAAGATTTCCGGTACTTCCATTTCGAACAGTCTCTTGACAAGACCGGGATGTGTACGGGAGATCAGTGCACGAGGACCGCCTTCGCCGTTTTTGACATCTACGATGTATACTTTGATGCGGCTGCCTTCGGTAAAGGTTTCATCACCGATTTGCTCGGTTTTGGGTAATACCGATTCGCCTTTGCCGAACTCAACCGTAACAGCACCGGTACGAGGATCGACACGACGTACCACAGCGGTAACCAATTCCTGGTTGCAACGCTGGAACTCTTCCATCTGCTGACCTTTTTCTGCTTCACGGATGCCTTGGTGAATGGTATGCTTTGCGGCCTGTGCAGCGACACGGCCAAACTGCTTCGGGTCAAGCGGCACATCCACGAAATCGCCGATGACCGGTTTCTTTCTCATGTACTTTTTGGCACCCTCGGGCAGGATTTCCGTCTTATCATCGGTAACCTCTTCCACAATCTGCTTGCGGATTGCAACGGTGAATGTGTTGCTTGCGGGATCCATAACCACGATAACGTTGTCTTTGGTGTCATAGTCTTTGTTTACCGCACTGATAATGGCGGTGCGAATTTTCTCCATCAAATATTCGCCGGAAATGCCTTTTTCGGTTTCCAACATTTTGAGGGCTTCAAAAAATTCGGTGGTTTCCTTGTTTGTCATGATATACCTCCAAAATTAAAATCTTGTTTATTCTTCTTCCGAAAGATAGCTGTCTTCATCGTCCAACACATGAACAGAAGAGACTTCTTTGCGGTCAAAATCCAATGTGTTTTCATCAATGTCGGTGATGCGCAGGATACCGTCTTCCGCAGGGGACTGCAGGATACCTGCAAACTCACGCTCGCCGTTCTCTCTTGCGTGGTACAGCTTTACCACCACGGCGGCACCCGCAAACATCTCAAAATGTTCGGGACGGGTAAGCTCACGCTCGATGCCGGGAGAGCTTACCTCCAGGCAGTAGGATTGCGAAATGGGATCCGCTTCGTCCAGTAGGGTACTTAAGCTTCGGGAGACGGTAACGCAATCATCGATAGAAACCGGTTCGGTTTCTTTGTCGATGTACACACGTAAAAACCAATCCGCACCTTCTTTGACAAACCGTACGTCCCACAGGAATACGCCCGCTGCTTCCGCTACGGGCACTGCAAGCTTCCGTACGATTTCGGTGGTGTTGCCCGCATTGCCGTTTCTGCTTTTTTTCTTTGCCATTGTGATTTCACCTCAACAATACAAAAGAGCGGGTCGCCCCACTCCTTTTACATACAATGTATACTTTACATATAGTATAGCACGCAAAATCAAAAAATGCAAGTAATTTTTTACAATATTTTCTGTGATGCATACGCACGACGGATACGGTAACAATAAGAGCGCGGAACGGTGTTCCGTAATCTTTTTGAAAAGGGGTATTATGATGGACCAGTATCAGAATAAAAACCAGAATAAGCAGAATAACCAGAACAAACAGAATAACCAGAACAATCAGAATAACCAGAACAATCAGAATAACCAGAACAATCAGAATAATCAGAACCGCAATCAGAACCAGAATAAGAAAGAAAACCAGAATAACAAGTAACGAAAAAACAGCCCCGACATGTGTTGGGGCTGTTTTACGTATTTTGCTTATATTCTTCTATGAGCGCAGGGAGTAGTTGTTCTAACCGACGGGCAACAAACCGTTGCTGCTCGATGTCGGCGCTTCCCGAAACGGTTACTACCGTATCACCGTAAATGGCCGCATGCGGAAAAGAAAAATTACCGAAACCTTGAGGGTTGTTAACAGCCACGGGAATGTTTTTGTTCTTACATTCATCCGAAATAGCAATATTGAGTGCAGGGTCCTCGGTCAGTGCTATACATAGACGGGCAGAGGAGCAGTCGCCTCTGAAATATTTGCGGCGCAGATAACGGATTTCGCCGGTTTTGTCCATTTCTTGTAACGCTTCGCAAATAGTGGGGTTGATAACCGTTACCTTTGCGTCAAAGCGGCGCAAGGTCAATGCAGCTTCATACGCATCTTCACCGCCGCCGAAAACGGTACAGTTGTTGTCTTTCAAATCCACGTACAGCGGAAATCCGACAGACATGAGAACACCTGCCTTTCTTTCATATTTTTTCCATTATATCACAACCGTTTCGATTTGTACATAGTAATTTTTTCGGCATAAAAATGAAAAAGGTGCTCACACTAAAAGCAGAGAGTTTTTTTGTGAAAGGATTGTAGTGAAATGTCAAAAAGAAAATACAACTCCCGTTTTACACGGTTTATAGCAGGCAGCGGTTTCTTTGGATTGCTGGCGATTTGCCTTTTGGTTGTCGGCGGTGTTGCCTTTGCTGCTTTTGGCAAGGATATGCTGCAGAAGGATGATGTGGATACCGAACCCACCGATGAGGGACAGCAGGTTGTAGAGCGGGTTACCAATGTCACTGATACTCGTACCACTGTCACCACACGTACAACTACGGCATCGACTACAGCCGCTCCCACTACGGGAACACCTGCCGCACCGCTTTTTGTGTTGCCCGGCACCAATGCTGTTGCAAAAGCTTTCAGCGGCAATACACCGGTTTATTCAGCGACCATGGGGGATTGGCGCTGTCATAACGGTACAGATTTTAGCGGCAACAGCGGTATGACGGTAAAAGCGATAGCAGAAGGCACTGTGAAGTCGGTGGCAGAGGATGCTGCTTGGGGCGGTGTCGTGGTGGTGGACCATGGTTTTGGTGTGCAGTCCCGCTATTGCGGTGTAACCGCCTCTGTCAAGAAGGGAGCTGTTGTCAAAGCAGGGGATACGCTCGGCTCGTTAATGGGTGTTCCCTGTGAAAGTGCCGATGGTTGTCATTTGCATTTGGAAATCACCGTGGCCGGTGCGTATGCCGACCCGGTTAAAACGATCGACCGTGAAGTGAAATATGTAAAAGCGGAATAATCTCTGCTTTTACGGCATATACTGTAATATCAATATTGCGCGCCCTCGGAAACCGCTTTTGCGGCTCGGTAAGAAGGGCAAAACAGCACCGTGGTTTTGCCGCGGTGTTGTTTTTTTGTGTTGAAATATGTGCGTGGCTGTGGTATACTGTAGAGGATGTGAAAAGGAAGTGTAAACATGGCGAAACATACAAAAAAAAGACGAAAGGTTACCTACGGACAGGTAAAGGCGGCACTGATTGTGATTGCGATTTTGCTGGTGGCAATCGTCGTGTTGATTGTGTCGGCATTCATTCCCGGAAAAACGGAAGAACCTTCGGCACCGACCACCGCCGCAGTAACCACCACAGTAACCACCACAGCAACCACCACTGCGACCTCCGCACGTGTCACCACAAAAGCGACTACGACAGCTGCACAGGTGAAGGATGATACTTGTTGGCTGGATGAAAAGGGGTTGTTACAGTTTAAGACGGATGGTTACTATGTGCAACCGAAGGATGTCTCCGATTGGAAGCTGATGCTGGTTAACGATTGGAATGCTATGCCTTCGGATTATGAGTCGACGGTCTCCTTTGTGCCTGTGGGCAGTCAAAAGGTAGACAGTCGTATTTTGGCGGATTTACAGGCCATGATGACGGCAGGAAAAGCACATGGCATCGGGGTGCAATCCGGCTACCGTTCCGCCGAGCATCAAGGAACGCTTTATTGGCGGCAGGTGCAATACCGTCGAAATGCCGGACAAAGCGAGTTGGCAGCACAAAAAGCTGCCGGACAGGTGGTTAAACGCCCCGGTTACAGCGAACATAATACGGGACTGGCGGTTGACCTTGGCGGTAGCGGTAATTTCAGGTTGGAACAGGATTTCGAAAACACCGCCGCATTTAAGTGGTTGATTGAAAATTGTGCCGATTATGGTTTTATTCTCCGTTTCCCGAAAGGCAAAGAAGCCATAACGGGTGTCATCTATGAGCCGTGGCATTATCGCTACGTCGGTAAAGAAGCGGCACGTGAGATTATGGACAACGGCCTTTGTCTCGAAGAATATCTTGAAAAATACAAAAAATAACTCTTGACAAACTAAAAAACGTTTGATATACTCTTTGCGTAAAACAAAGCAGAGCGTGCCCGCTCTCGCCTTCGGAGATGGTTCTCATAGGCAGATACGGTTTCCTTTCCTTTATGAGAGAGGTACAGTTGCGTATTGACGCGGGCAGAAGATTTCTGCCCGCGTTTTATGATTTTCACTGTAAAACAGTGGTGGAGGTGCTTACCCATAGCTATCAAGGAACTGCAGATCAATGAACAGATCCGTGATAATGAGGTGCGCGTTATTGACGCGGAGGGAAAGCAGATCGGCATTATGAGTGCAAGAGAAGCACAAAAGCTTGCCGATGAAAGCGGTCTTGACCTCATTAAGATTTCTCCCAATGCCAACCCGCCGGTTTGCCGTATCGCTGATTACGGTAAATACCGCTTCGAACAGGCCAAGAGAGAAAAGGAAGCAAAGAAGAATCAACACGTTGTGGACGTTAAAGAAGTACGTCTCGGTCTGAACACCGATGTGGGCGACTTTAACACCAAGGTAAACCATGCACAGCGTTTCATCCGTCAGGGTGACAAGGTGAAGGTTTCCATTCGCTTCCGCGGTCGTGAGCTGGGTCATCCCGAGATCGGTCAGGAAGTGATGAAACGGTTTGCAGAAGCATGCGCAGAGTTCGCCGTTGTGGAAAAACCTGCGAAGTTTGAAGGCCGTCACATGTTGATGTTCTTGGCTCCTAAGCCGAATAAGTAAGCAAAAACACCGAAGTAATTTAAGGAGGATACACATTATGCCTAAGATCAAAACGCACAGCGGCGCGAAAAAACGCTTTAAGCTGACCAAAACCGGCAAAGTTGTCCGTGCCCATGCCTACAAATCCCACATCTTGAACAAAAAGACCACCAAACGCAAGAGAAATCTTCGCCAGACCACCATTGCTGACGTGACCAACGTAGCAAAGGTCAAGCGCATGATTCCCTACAAATAAGGACGGAGGTTACGAAATATGGCTCGTGTTAAAGGCGCAATGATGACGCGCAAAAGAAGAAAGAAAGTATTAAAGCTCGCTAAGGGCTACTATGGTGCAAAATCCAAGCTGTTCAAAACTGCTAAAGAAGCGGTTATGAAATCCGGCCAGTATGCTTACATCGGCCGTAAACAGCGCAAACGTGATTTCCGTCGTCTGTGGATTGCCCGCATTTCCGCTGCTGCGAAAATGAACGGCATGAACTACTCCACTTTCATGAACGGTCTCAAAAAAGCAGGTATCACCATGAACCGCAAAATGTTGGCGGAAGTGGCTGCTACCGATGCTGCTGCGTTTGCCGCACTCGTTGCGAAAGCGCAGAAAGCCCTGTCTAAATAAGCTACATCTGCGCCCACCGGGTTTTCGGTGGGCGCCGTTTCCGTTTTATAAGCAGGAAAAAACCGAGAAAAAACACCGAAAAAACCAAGAGAGGAGGGGCGGATTTTGCTTATTTCAAGCAAAGAAAACCATTTGGTAAAGCAGTGGAAACAGCTGTCTGCCGATGCAAAAGCACGTAAAAAGCAATCGCTGTTTGCGTGTGAAGGTGCACGTTTGTGTACCGATGCAGCGGTGACGGGCGTGCCCGTTTTGGCTGTTTTGTACACCGAAGAGGCGGCAAAAACATACAGTGACCGTTTGCGTGCTGTTTTGAAGGTCGCTGCCAACGCATACGTCATCACCCCTCAGGTTGCCGCTTTTATGGCGGATACGCAATCTCCGCAAGGCGTTTTTTGCATCTGTGAGATGCAAAGGAAGGTGCCAAAAGTGGCTGATTTGCGTGCCGACGGCAGATATATGGCTCTTGAGGATATACAGGATCCCTCCAATCTGGGCACTATTATACGTACGGCGGAAGCATTGGGTATTGACGGCCTTTTGCTGTCGGCGGGGTGCTGTGACGTGTATAGTCCGAAGGTGCTGCGTGGCAGTATGGGCGGCGTTTTCCGCCAGCAGATACTGCACGTTGCGGATATGACTCAAACGGCTGTTACCTTGCGTGCAGCGGGATTGCACACCTATGCGTGTGTGCCTTGTGCTGCAGCGACACCGATGCATACACTTTCTCTTGGGAAAGGGTGTGTGTGCTTCATAGGCAACGAAGGCAATGGTTTGCGACAAGCCACCGTAGATGTCTGTGAGTTATCAGTAACCATTCCGATGCGTGGCCGTGCGGAATCGCTGAATGCAGCGATGGCGGCAGGTATTGTCGCCTGGGAAATGACCAGACCGACGGAGGATTGATGCATGGACAGACGGTTATTTTGGGTTTGGTTGCAACAGAGCTTGCCGCTCGGGTCGACGGCTGTCAATCGGTTGTTTGAACATTTTGAAGACATCGAAGCTGTGTATGCAGCAGATGCCAAACAACTGAAAGAGCTGTCACTTCGTCCCGAGGATGTAAAGAAACTGCAAGATAAGTCCTTGATACGTGCCCGCCGTATTTTGAAGGATATGCAAAACTTAGGTGGAGCTGTGATGACACCTGACGATGCACGGTATCCCGATGCGTTACGGCATATTGCGGGTTTTCCTGCGGCATTGTATGTGCAGGGTGATTTTCCGAACGTGAATGCTTTACCGACGGTTGGTGTGGTGAGTACACGGGACATTACCGAAGAGGGCGAGAAGCTCACCTTTTGTATAGCGGCAGGTCTTGCGGCTGCAGGTATGATTGTGGTCAGCGGCGGTGCTAAAGGTGGCGATGCTGCAGCACATAACGGTGCTATGTATGCGGATGGCAAAACCGTATTGGTAAAAGGTGCCGCACCCGATGTGGAATACCCTGTAGTGAATAAGCAACTGCGACAGGATATACTGAACGGACGTGGTGCTATCGTTACCGAGTTTGAACCGGGATTTCACGGGTATTGTGATTACCACGTGAGAAATCGGTTGATATCCGGTATGAGTGCGGGCGTTTGTGTTACCGAAGCACCGCGGATAAGCGGTGCGGTTATCACCGCAAACCTTGCCAGAGAGCAGGGCAGAGAGGTATTTGCGGTGCCGGGTAGTGTGCTTGACGGCAAGCACGACGGTGCACATCATCAGATTCGTCAAGGAGCAATACTGATGTCCTCTTCTGCGGACGTGGTGGATGAGTATCTGCTGCGGTATCCCGGTCTTTTGGACCGCAAAGCCGCAGCGGATATGGAAAGTGCAATTAAGGCAAAGATCTTCAGAAGACAAGAGGCAGAAGAACAATCGCCAAAGCTGGCGGTCGCAGATGCGCCGCCAAAAGAAACAAAAACGGTATCCTGTCCCGATGAAGCTTCGCACGAGGCAAAACGGTTGTTTGGACTGTTGTCCGAAACACCGTGTCCCGTGGATACGCTTGCGAAAAAAGCAGGGTTACCGCCGCAGGATGTTTTGATCCTGCTTACTGAATTGGAATTACTCGGCTGTGCACAGTGTACAGCAGGTCAACAATACAAAACTGTCTAAGGAAGGAACACAACATGGCTAACTTAGTAATTGTGGAATCTCCGGCGAAAGCCAAAACCATTCAAAAATATTTGGGACATGGTTATGAGGTGGTTGCCTCTATGGGTCATATCCGTGATCTGCCCAAAACCCTGCTCGGTGTGGATATCGAGAAAAACTTTAAGCCGCGGTATATGGACATTCCCGGCAAAACGTCTTTGATTCGCCAACTGCGTGAAAAAGCGGCAGAGGCGGGTGCTGTTTACCTCGCAACCGACCCTGACCGTGAAGGTGAAGCCATTTCCTGGCATCTGGCACAGATTCTGGGTCTTGATATCAGCGCACCGAATCGTGTAACTTTTAATGAGATTACCCGCAGTGGTGTGGCAACGGGTATGGCGGCCCCTCGCAGCATCGATATGGACTTGGTGGATGCACAGCAGGCACGCCGTATTCTTGACCGTATCGTTGGCTATAAGCTGAGCCCGTTTTTGTGGAAAAGCATCCGCAAAGGGCTTTCCGCAGGCCGTGTACAATCTGCGACGGTGAGCATTGTTGTGGATCGGGAGAATGAAATTCGCAACTTCGTGAGCGAAGAATATTGGACAGTGGATGCGCTGCTTTCCCGTACCGAGAAAGGCAAGACCTTCACTGCACATTTCTACGGTGATGCGAAGGGCAAAATTAAAATTAAGAACAAAGCTGCTGCGGACAAGATTCTTGCGGATCTTGACGGTGAAGTGTTTACGGCCTCTTCTGTCAAAACAGGCACCCGTAAAGTGATGCCTGCACCGCCGTTTATCACCTCTACCATGCAGCAGGAAGCCAACCGCAAGCTCGGCTTCTCCTCCAATCGCACCATGAAAACCGCACAGGAACTGTACGAAGGTGTCGAGGTCGCAGGGGAAGGCACCGTCGGTCTTATAACCTATATGCGTACCGACTCTCTGCGTATTTCCGATGAAGCACGTGCGGCAGGTGTTGCGTATATCCGTGAGCATTACGGCGAGACCTATCTACCTGCAAAAGCACGTGTTTTCAAAACCAAAAACACGGCACAGGATGCACATGAAGCAATTCGCCCGTCTATGCCTAACCTGACTCCCGAGCAGGTAAAGGGCTCGCTGACTGCAGATCAGTACAAGCTGTATAAGCTGATTTGGGAACGCTTTATTGCGAGCTTGATGGCGGACCAACTGCAGAAAACCTGCCAGGTAGATATTGCCGCAGGCAAATATATTTTCAAAGCGTCCGGCTATACGGTGGAGTTTGACGGCTATACCGTGCTGTACGTGGAAGGTAAGGATGAGAAGGAAGACGAAAATCGTCCGTTGCCTGCTATAAAGGAAGGTGACACCTTTGTCAGACGTGACCTTGCCGGCAACCAGCATTTCACGCAGCCGCCTCCGCGTTACACCGAAGCGACGCTCAATAAGGCGATGGAAGAAAACGGCATCGGTCGTCCTTCGACCTATGCACCTACCATCAGCACCATTCTTGCACGTGAATATATCGAACGTGAGAATAAATCCTTGAAACCGACGCCGCTGGGCGAAGTGGTGACGGGGCTGATGAAGGAGCGGTTCCCGAATATTGTTGATACCGAATTTACCGCACACATGGAAGAACAGCTTGATGCGGTGGAAAGCGGCAAACGCAATTGGGTGACCACCTTGCAGGATTTTTATGTTGATTTTGCCAAAACGTTGGAAGCAGCAGAAGAGTCTCTGTCGGGTGAACGTATTAAAGTACCCGAGGTGGAAACAGACGAGGTTTGTGAGCTGTGCGGACGCCGTATGGTGGTAAAATCCGGCAGATTCGGTAAGTTCCTGGCTTGTCCTGCATATCCGACCTGTAAAAACACCCGTCAGATTGTGGAAGAAACGCCCGGCGTATGTCCGACCTGCGGCGGAAAGATCATTTCCAAAAAATCTCATCGTAACCGTAAGTTCTTCGGTTGCTCCAACTATCCGAACTGTAACTTTATGACTTGGGACGAACCGTCTGCGGAGGTTTGCCCGAAATGCGGCAAAACCCTGTTCAAACGCAAAGGTAAAAACGGTGGTCTGTATTGCTCCGCTGCAGATTGTGGCTTTGAAAAGAAATGAAAGACAATAAAGTACATGTAATCGGTGCAGGCCTTGCGGGCTGTGAAGCGGCGTGGGCGGTAGCAAATGCGGGTATTCCCGTGGTGCTTACCGAGATGAAGCCGAAAAAATACACACCTGCCCATACCTCTCCCGATTTTGCGGAACTGATTTGTTCCAACTCATTGAAAGCCAGCCGCCTTGCAAGTGCGGCTGGGCTTCTCAAAGCAGAAATGAAGCTGCTCGGCTCGTTGTGTGTGCCGATTGCGGAACAATGTGCTGTGCCTGCGGGCGGTGCACTGGCGGTGGACAGAGACCGCTTCTCCCGTACGGTAACCGATGCGATTCGTTCGCATCCGTTGATTACGGTGGAAGAAGGGGAGGTTACCGAAATCCCGAAGGATGGTATCGTTATTGTTGCAACGGGGCCGCTGACCGCAGATGCATTGGCAGAGGATATTGCCAAGATGTGCAAGGGGCTACATTTCTATGATGCGGCAGCACCTATCGTTACTGCAGAAAGTATTGATATGTCTTCCGCATTTTGTGCGTCTCGTTATGACCGTGAGGAGACGGGTGACGGTGACTATATTAACTGTCCGATGAACAAAGCGGAGTATGAGGCGTTTTACGAAGAGCTGGTTGCTGCCGAAACAGCACCGCTGCATGCGTTCGATACACTGAAAGTGTATGAAGGGTGTATGCCGGTAGAAGTGCTGGCGAAGCGTGGGGCGGACACATTGCGGTTTGGACCCATGAAGCCCGTGGGCCTGCGTGATCCGCATACGGGACATCGTCCTTGGGCGGTGTTACAGCTGCGTAAGGAAAATGCGGCAGGCACATTATACAATCTGGTTGGTTTTCAGACTAACTTGAAATTCGGTGAGCAAAAAAGAGTGTTCGGTATGATACCTGCACTGAAGAATGCGGAGTTTATGCGGTACGGTGTTATGCACCGCAACACCTTTTTGCAGTCTCCCGGCTTTTTAGATGCCGATTTTTCTGTCAAAGACAGAAACACGCTGTTCTTTGCCGGCCAGATGACAGGTGTGGAAGGGTATATGGAGTCGGCGGCTTCGGGTTTGCTTGCGGGTATCAATGCGGTACGTCGCATACAAGGCAAACCATCACTCATTTTACCGCTTGACACCATGATAGGTGCCTTGGCGGCACACGTAGCAACGCCGACGGCAGATTTTCAGCCGATGGGAGCTAATTTTGGCATATTACCGCCGCTTCCGACACACATACGGGATAAAAAAGAACGATATACCGCTTTGGCGGAACGTGCAATGGCACATCTCAAACAGGTGAAAGGGGAATAACGATGCGTATTATTGTAGATGCTTTCGGCGGCGATAACGCACCGCTTGAAATCATAAAAGGTGCGGCTTTAGCTCGCGATACCTATGGATATGAAATGGTATTGGTAGGTCAGAAAACGGTCATTTGTGAGGTTGCTGCTGCAAATGCGGTGTCGCTTGACGGCATTGACATTGTGGATGCACCTGATGTAATGACCATGGAGGATGAGCCCCGTACCATTTTGAAATCCAAGAAAAACTCCTCTATGGCAGAGGGTCTCCGCCGCTTGGTTGCAGGTGAAGGGGATGCCTTTGTCAGCGCAGGCAGCACGGGTGCACTTATCATGGGTGCTACCTTTATTGTGAAACGCATCAAAGGCGTTTCCCGTCCTGCATTGGCACCGCTGATTCCTTCGGATACCGCACCGTTTTTGCTGATTGACTGTGGCGCAAATGCGGATTGCCGTCCGGAAATGTTGGTGCAATTTGCTAAAATGGGACATATCTTTATGACCCGTGTGCTTGGCAGAGAAAATCCGAAAATCGGCCTTCTCAATATCGGTACCGAGGAATGTAAGGGTACCGAACTGCAGCAGGAAACCTATAAACTGCTCAAGGAAAGCGATTTGCCGTTTATGGGTAATATAGAAGCACGTGATGTGCCCGCAGGTGTTGCGGATATTGTGGTATCCGACGGCTTTACGGGTAATGTGCTGCTCAAAACCATTGAGGGAACGACTGCCACCCTGATGCATAACATCAAGGCCATTTTTAAGACCAATTTGCTTACCAAACTGGCGGCGGCTATTGTGTTACCCCAGATGAAAGCATTTAAGAAGAAAATGGACGTTTCCGAGCACGGCGGTGCACCGATTATCGGTGTGCAAAAACCCGTTATTAAAGCACACGGCAATTCCGATGCCAAGGCATTGTGCAGTGCGGTACGTCAGGCGGCAACCTTTGCTTCGGCAGGCGTTATTGAAGCGATTACCGAAGCGGTTTGCGCCACACAGGATGAGGAGTGAATGGGATGAACGGTGCGTTACAGCCGTTGATGAAAGCGCTGGGCTATGAATTTCATAACGTGGATTTGTTGCAGAATGCGCTGACCCATTCTTCGTATGCCAATGAAGGAGAAAACCGCGGTTCGAGCAACGAACGGTTAGAGTTCTTAGGAGATGCGGTTTTGGGCTTTATTACCGCAAATGAACTGTTTCATAAGGAAAACAGCCCTGAAGGAGAGCTTACTAAGCTGCGTGCTGCAGTGGTGTGTGAAAAAGCACTGTATTCGTACGCACAACAATTGGAGCTTGGCAAGTATCTGCGTCTTGGCAAGGGGGAACGCTTGTCAGGCGGGGCCGACCGTCCGTCTATTTTGGCGGATGCGTTTGAAGCAGTGGTTGCGGCGATGTACTTAGACGGTGGTTTGCAACCTGCAAAGCAGTTGGTGTTACGCTTTGTGATTCCCGAAGCACAAAGTCAGCGCCGCCGTCATTTTAAGGACTATAAGACCACTCTCCAGGAGATCATCCAACAGAATCCCGGTGAAAAGTTGGAGTATGTCCTGACGGGTGAGTCGGGTCCTGATCATAACAAGAAGTTTACGGTGCAGGTATATCTCAATTCTAATGTGATAGGCACCGGTGTTGCAAGAAGTAAAAAAGAAGCAGAACAGTTGGCGGCACGTGAAGCGTTGCGGCTGATGGGATATTGATAGCCGACAACGGCTTGTTGAAAGAGGTGAAGCGCTTTGATACTCAAAGCACTGGAAATACACGGATTCAAATCCTTCCCGGATAAAACGGTATTGCGATTCAGCGACGGTATTACGGCGGTCGTAGGTCCTAACGGTAGCGGCAAATCCAATATCAGCGATGCTATCCGTTGGGTACTTGGCGAACAGTCGAGTAAAAGTCTGCGCAGCAGCAAAATGGAAGACGTTATCTTTAACGGTACCACGGTGCGTAAGCAGATGGGCTATGCTGAAGTTTCGCTCATTATCAGTAATGAAGACCGTGCACTTGATTTTGATGCGGATGACGTGAAGGTAACCCGTCGTTGCTATCGTTCGGGTGCGAGCGAATATATGCTCAATAACGCTGCGGTGCGTCTGAAGGATATTCAGATGCTGTTTATGAATACAGGTCTTGGCCGTGACGGATATTCCATTATCGGACAGGGTCGTATTGACAGCATCATTTCTTCGAAATCCAACGAACGTCGTGAGATTTTTGAAGAAGCGGCAGGTATTGCAAAGTATCGTTATCATAAGAATGAAGCGGAACGTCGTTTGCAAGCGGCAGAGGATAACCTTGTCCGCCTGCGTGATATTTTACAGGAGCTCGAATCTCGGGTGGGTCCCTTGGCACACCAGTGTGAGAAGGCCAAAAAGTTTCTGGAGTACGCAGGCGAGAAAAAGGAACTCGAAATCGGCTTGTGGCTGCGTACGATGAATGAATCTCGTACGGTGCTGCGGGAGCTGGCTTCGAAATTGGAGCTTGCACGCACACAATACGATGAGGTTGGCGGTGCACAGGACGAGTTTGAGGAAGAAATTGAAAAAATCGCCTTGGAAGGACAGCGCTTGACGGTGGAAATGGATGAAATCCGTCGTCGGGCACAGGAGCTGTTGGAGCAGGCGGCATCCCTTGACAGCAATGTTGCTGTTTTGCAGAATGACATCGCCCATAATTTGGAAAATATTGCCCGTATGGAAGCGGAAGCTTCCGCCGCCGCTGACGGCAACCGACATATCGATGAGGATATAGAACAATGCCGTCGGGATATTGCACAAAAACAAGAGGCAATCCAGGCCGCTAATGAACAACAGCTGCGTTTTTCGGCTGAAATGGAAGAGCTGTCTAAAAGCAGTGAATCTGTTGCGGGGCAGATGGAAACCCTCTCGGAAAAAGCAACGGCTATCGCACTGGAACTGTCGGATTTACGTGTTGCGGTAAGCTCGGGCGAATCCACCGTATCCGAAATCACTATGCGTTTGTCGCAGGTGACCGCAGCGGTGGCTCTGCGTACCGAACAAAACCGCAAAAATGCCGAGGAACTTAAAAACTGTGAAGACGATTTAAAAGCATGTAACGAAAACATCGAATCCTTGCAGAATACGGTGAACGGCTATCAGATGCGTTATGATTCCCGCATCGGCAAAGTAGAAGCCGCTAAGGAACATGCGGATAAATTGGCACTTGATGCACAGGAAAAAGCACGTCGTGCCAAGATTTTGGAAGAATTGGAACGCAATCTGGAAGGTTTTGCACAGAGCGTTAAGACGGTTATGAAACAGGCAGGCAGCGGACAGCTGCGTGGCATTCACGGACCGGTTTCCCGCTTGATTCGTGCGAATGCAGATTATGCGTTGGCGGTGGAAACCGCACTTGGTGCTGCGGCACAGAATCTTGTTTGCGATAAGGATGAGGATGCAAAGCGTGCGATCCGTTACCTAAAAGAAACAGGCGGCGGCCGTGTGACGTTTTTGCCGTTGACCAATATCCGTGGTAATCGTCTTTCCGAAAAACTGGAAAAGGAAGACGGCTTTGTCGGTCTGGCTGTGGATTTGGTTACCTATGACAGTCAATATGCGGAAATTGCCAATAATCTGCTCGGTCGTACGGCTGTAGCGGAGGATATGGATTACGCAACCGCTATTGCCCGTAAGTTTAACTATAAGTTCCGTGTTGTGACTCTTGACGGTCAGGTGGTAAATGCCGGCGGCTCCTTGACCGGTGGTTCTCACATCAAAGGTGCCGGTCTTTTGTCCCGTCACGCAGAAATTGCCCGCTTACAGGAAGAAGCCGAGAAGCTTGCCCAAAAAGCGAAAACGGCCGCAGAGGAGCATCTGCGTTTGCAGCAGGATATTGCTGCCGTGGAAGCGGCCTTGTCGGGTGCTAAGGGTGAACTTATCACTGCACAGGAGGACCGTATCCGCTGCGAAGGCGAGGTACGCCGTTTACGTGAACTGGTAGAAGCAGGGGAGACGGCTGTCAACGAATTGACAGCGGAGATCACCGCTTTGAACACCCGTGCGGAAGAGGCGAAGAAAGCAGCGGCGGAAGCGGCTGCAAAAATTGAAAAGGTTACCGCAGAAAAGGTGGCGGTGGAAGCACAGATTGAAGAGATGTCCGGCGGCAGAAGGGAACTTGCCGAAGAGCGTGAGCATTTGTCTGCGGATATTGCACAATCCCGTCTGGATGCACTGGCTGCACAAAAGGAAATCGAGGGCCTTGAACATACGATTGCCGAATTGGAGGCACGCCGTACCGATGCTGATGGACACCGTCAGGATTTGTTTGCACAAATCGAGCTGCTAAAGGCCGCCAATGCGGATATAGAGAGACAAATTGCTAAGGTGGCCGCTTCTGCAGCCGCCCTGCGCGAAAAAGCGGGCGGCGCTGACAGAGAGGTTGCAGCACTTGTGCAAAAACGTAACGAGGGTGAAGCGGCACAGACCCGCTTGCGTCAGCAATCCCGTGAGAAAAATGAAGAACGTGAGCTTCTCGGTCAAGA
>JAZNXY010000016.1:0-5884 GCA_045594105.1 Acutalibacteraceae bacterium
ACAGCATTGCGGTAGGTTGTATCTGCTTTATGAGTGTGCACCATTCACGGAACACATCGACATCAATGTCAAACGGCGGTTCATTTACCCACGAAAACGGGCTGTGAGCGATAATCAACCGTGTATGCACACCGTCTGCCGTATAGTCTGCTTTTTCTATTACCTTTTTAATAAAAGCGGTCTGCTGACGGCGAAACGGATGACAAGCCACCGTAAACCCGTATTCTGCGTGATCGTCGGATTTATCTTCCCCGCAATCCAGCAGGATGCCCCATATACCGCCAAGGCGGAAGGTATAATAGGTATTGCCGCCCGCATTGGGGGTATATTCTGCGAATTTCTCTGCGTAGTTTCCACGCAGATCGTGGTTGCCGCGGGAAAACACGGCAGGTTTACTGCCGCCAGGTTGCAAGGCGGCAATGCTTTTGGGCGGTGTTTGCAGATACAAACACGGGGTTTCCACAGGGTCAACACCGAGCAAGAAACACGCTACCAACAACCGCCGCCGTCAAATGCCGCTCACACGCGCTCCCCAGCCAAATGCTTGCATTTTTTGGGTATTTGTTTTATGTGCCCCACCGCAAGATACGCACCTGCGCCCAAAAGAACTTGAACCAAAACACAAAACGCAACGTAAAAAATGTTTTGATTTTGCAATCCCAAAGTATAAACTGCAAAATGAGAAATACGGCCGCCAAACACCGTGTGCAACACGAGAATATAGGCGGTAGATTGGCCTATAACGCCAAGCAACCAAATCATCCATTGCGGCAAATGTAAAGACAAATAGCGGCACAGTAAATATACTATCACAAACGCCGAGATGACCCCCGCTATCGTAAGACCCACATTGCCATAACGGCGCAACGCAATCTCCATAGACCCGTCGTGTATCATATATGCCCAGATGCAAACCAGTGGGAAATATACAGCCGGCCATTCTGCACATTTTTTCAAAACATCGTACTTTCTTATATAAACGGCAACGTGATAAAACAGCAGCGAAACCAAAGCGCAATCCATAGACCACGGCAACCAAATGCCATACTTTCCAAGTAAAATACCTGCCGTAAAGCAAGCTAAAACAGCGCCATTTTTGGTGATCTCATTGGAAATACGGTCAATGAAAACATACAATACTCGCACCACAAACAGCAACAGAATGAAATATACGGGGCCAACGGACTGCATATTGAGAAATATTTCCTTGGTAAAGCTTACACCGCCTAATACGGTTTTCAGTTCTTCCCACCATCCTCTGTGTGTGAAGAGAATATACAAAACGCCAAAAGCGGCATACGGGACAAGCATTTTAACCGACTTCTTAATATTCGTGGCGATGGACGCTCCCGATTTATAAAAATAGCCCGAAACCATAACAAATGCCATCATATGGAAACTGTATATAAACCGACTAAATTCCGTATCTATGCGCACGTATCCCACTATCATAAGCATAATCAGTAAAGCACGTAAAATGTCTATGCTTTTGTCTCTACCGCTTAACGCGTTGGCGTTTTGCACTTTTTCACGCGAAGAAAGCCACACAATCACCATGCTCACCAAAGTGACAAACAACATTTCTATAATAAAACGTGGCAAAAACGTGTGCGACAAATGCAAAATGTCACGTAATTTTTTGAAATACCGACTGAGTGTGTTGATTTCAAAAAGATGCACACACAGAAAAATGAGCGAATTTTTGCCGATATACTCAAGCGGCGGAAGGCGCTTTATTAAGCGAGACAAGCCTATTACAACAACACTTGAGCAAACCGCGCAAATGGGAGTAAAAAACCAATCCTTTGCAGCGCAACCTACTACATAAAACACTTGCGAAATATTTAAAAAACAACCGCCCACGAACACCGCAAAACAGAATATGTAATGCCACACTTTAAGCTTTTCGAAAATTTCGTATTCCTTCATCCATTTGCCAATTAAAATGAGCGGCACTGCAAACATTGCAGCCAAAATGGAGAAAGGAAACCAAATAACTCTTGCGGTGATACCTGAAAGTATAAATAATAAAGCAGCAACGCCACCTTGTACGGTTTTTCGCTTTATTCGAAGAATCAATTGAACAAAAATCAGGGCAAAAAACAGAGCAGGCAAAAACCAAATCGCACCGATTCCCATCCCAAATTCAATCGAGCCAAAATTGTATCTTCCGCCCGATGCAAAAAACGTTTTGGCAAGACCTTTTGCCAAAATCGCCGTTATATTTTGTGTTGTTACATTACGATCTAACACTACTGCATTTAAGACATCCATACAAACAACTGCCAAGCAGGTGAAAAAATATGGCGTCATTAAACGGGAAAATTTTTGTTTCAAATAATCAGCTGTTATTTCGGTTTTGCGTAATGTATATCCCGAAAGAATAAAAAACGTGGTTAAATGAAATGCATACACGTAGTTGAGGGGCTTGATACCCATATGCCCCAAAATAACGGCTATAAGGCAAATGCCTTTCGCAATGTCTATCCAGTGCTCTCGTTTTTTCATTCACAAACCCCTCACTTACACTATTGTCTCGCCCAACACAACCCCGTCACTATCGGTAAAGGTGACGGTGACCTTGCCGTTGTCAAAGGTATACCCTGCACCCGCAAAATATCCTTTGCCCGGTTTTGAGCCGATGACAATGGGGCACGGCTGTCCCAAATGGTCCTTTTCTCCGCCCACCTGCCACACCTGCGTCTGATGGGTGTGACCGCACAGCATTGCGGTAGGTTGTATCTGCTTTATGAGTGTGCACCATTCGCGGAATACATCCACGTCAATATCAAACGGCGGTCTGTTCACCCACGAAAACGGACTATGCGCAATAATCAAACGGGTATGCACACCGTCTGCCGTATAGTCTGCTTTTTCTATTACCTTTCTAATAAAAGCGGTCTGCTGACGGCGGAACTGGTGACAAGCCACCGTAAACCCATATTCTGCGTGATCGTCGGATTTATCTTCCCCGCAATCCAGCAAGATGCCCCATATACCGCCAAGGCGGAAGGTATAATAGGTGTTGCCGTTTGCGGCGGGGGTATATTCCGCGAATTTCTCTGCGTAGTTTCCACGCAGATCGTGGTTGCCGCGGGAAAACACAGCGGGTTTACTGCCGTGTAATAAACGGTCACACAAAATATAGATATTATCAAATTTCGTAGGGTCGCCACTATGGTCGAGTACATCCCCATTAAAAATCAAAAAGTCGATATCCCCAAAGGTGTTCGCCGCTTGTATCGGTTCTTCGATACGGTTATGTGCATCCGAAATGTGAAAGGCACGTGCTGTTTCCTGCGGCACAGGGTAAAAAGGATAGGTATAGGTTTTAACCTCGTCTGTTTCGGTAAAATACGGTTTTCGCTCAATAATCGGGCGAACACACACCGTATATTCTCCTGCCTTGTCCAACACGTCCATCGGCACAGTAACACGATGTAAATCCGACAAAGACCGCATAATGCCGTTAGAGGCATCGTAATAGGTTTCTTCTCCTATTTCCACCCAAAACAGACACGGAGCGGTCACACTCACCAAAATTTGATACGTATCTTCTACCGCAAATACGGCAGGTGCGGTTTTTAACATCTCGTTCTCCCCCTTTTCCTTTATTGTAATAAAGATACCATTTTCACCGCAAAAAAGCAATATCTAAACGATTCGTTGTCTTTTGCGGGCAGTCGGGAACGCCTGCCCCTAGCCAAACGCAAAACACCCCGTGTCGCAAGACACGGGGCGTTGTTTGCTTTTACGAATTGTCACAACGGGAATAGCAGGAATAATGCGCGCTGTTATTTTCGTCAAAACGTTTCCACTTAAACAGAATGTCATACGCATAGAAACCGTCGGTTTTCATCCCGAACCGATACACCGTGTTTCCTTTTTCGTCCTTTTCAGCGGTGACCGGCAAGGAAACACCTTCGGTATTCTCACCTTCCATCGCAAAACAGCGTACTGTCACTTCTTCAGGTGTATAGTCACAGGTTATCGTTACGGGATACGACGTATCTTTATTCACAAAAATCGTCTTGTAATTTTCTCTGTATCCATGCGCAGGATGAAAGGCATCCGCACATATTGTTTTTATCTCCCCTTCAAGAGAGCAAAAAGTCCACTGAGAAGTGCCGCTTCTTAACTCATACGCGCCATTCAGCTGAATTTCCGGCGGAGTGCTTTCTGTGGGATAGGGCGGTTCGATTGAAACAAAATCCGTCGTTCCTGCGACGGTGGTAGTGTTTGTTTCGCTGACCAAAAGCTCTGTCTGTTTACAACCGCAAAGTAGTAAAATACATACAAGTACCAAAACGAACCATTTATATCTCATAGCGCACCTCCTTGTCTTTCTGCTTATATTTTATCAAAGCACAGCGTGCTTGTCAACATATACACAAAACACCCCGCATCTTTCGATGCGAGGTGTTTTTCAGGTGAAATTATTCTTCGTTGCCGTAGAGCTTGCCAAGTTTGACAAGGTGCTCATAGCGTGCAACAGAAGCGGCTTCTGCCTGTGCGAACAGCTCTTTGGCACGATCCGGGAAGGAACGGGTCAAGGAAGCATAACGAGCTTCATTCATGATGAAGTCCTGATAGCTGCCGGTCGGGGCTTTGCTATCCAGCGAGAAGGGATTCTTGCCTTCTGCTTTGAGAGCCGGGTTGAAGCGGAACATATTCCAGTAGCCGCAATCCACAGCTTTCTTCATCTCTGCCTGACAGTTGACCATACCGCCCTTAATGCTGTGCATCTCGCAAGGTGCATAGCCGATGATGAGGGACGGACCCGGATATGCTTCCGCTTCTGCGATAGCTTTTACGGTCTGGTTCATATCAGCGCCCATAGCGATCTGTGCAACATACACATAGCCATAGGACATAGCGATTTCGGACAAGGATTTCTTGGAGATCGCTTTGCCGGCCGCAGCAAACTGTGCAACCTGACCGATCTGAGAGGCCTTGGAGGCCTGACCGCCGGTGTTGGAGTATACTTCGGTATCGAATACCATGATGTTCACGTCTTCGCCGGAAGCAAGCACGTGGTCCACGCCACCGAAACTGATGTCGTATGCCCAGCCGTCACCACCGAAGATCCAGACGGATTTCTTGGAGAGGTATTCTTTGTCTGCGAGCACTTCAGCAGCAGTCGGGCAACCCGCAGCTGCAGCTTTCTCGAGTTCTACAATCAAAGCATCGGTAGCAGCACCGTTTGCTTTACCGTCATTAACGGTGGCGAGGAACTGCTCTGCAGCCGCTTTGAATTCAGCGGAAGCTTTGTCGGAAGCCATCATCTCTTCAACGAGGTTGATGAGACGGTTGCGAACCGCTTTCTGACCGAGGTACATACCGAAGCCGTGTTCTGCGTTGTCTTCGAACAAGGAGTTCGCCCAAGCAGGACCCTGACCGTTCTTGTTAACGGTGTAGGGAGAGGTAGCAGCCGGGCCGCCCCAGATGGAGGAACAACCTGTAGCATTGGAAATGTACATACGGTCGCCGAACAGCTGGGTTACGAGACGTGCATACGCAGTCTCAGCACAACCTGCGCAAGAACCGGAGAACTCGAGCAGGGGCTGTTTGTACTGGCTGGAGATAACGGTGGAACCGCAAATCTCTTCCTTCTCGGTAACATTTGCCACCATGTAGTCGAATACTGCCTGTTCAGCATCCTGGCTCTCACGAGCCACCATGGTGAGGGAGTTGGTGGGACATACGCCTACGCAGACGCCGCAACCCATACAATCCATCGGGGAAACTGCGAGGGTGTAGGTATATTCGGTCTTCACGATCGGTTTGGGAGCAAACTTGGTGTTTGCGGGAGCAGCCGCTTTTTCTTCGGCAGTCAAAGCGAACGGACGAATGGTCGCATGCGGACATACGAAGGAGCACTTGT
>JAZNXY010000017.1:0-6066 GCA_045594105.1 Acutalibacteraceae bacterium
ATCCGATACAAAGATCCTGCGTCCGTCACACACGGTACGAGGACAGTTAAAGCCGTTGTTTGAACAGCTGGTACAGGAATTTTATGCAGATGCCTTCGGTAGTAAAAGCTGCACCTTCGGCGTACTGCTGCAGCTGTTGACGTTGATTAACCGTATTGCACTGACAGGGCAGGCGACAGGTGCCAGTACCCCGACCTTCGTCGCCGACATTCTCACCTACATTAACACCCACTACGGAGAACCGTTGACCTTAGATGCGTTGGCAGCCCACTTTTTTGTGAGTAAATATTATCTGTCTCATGAGTTTAAGAAGGCAGTAGGCACGGGTGTGCATCGCTATATCACACTTAAGCGTCTAAGCGTGGCTTATGATCTGCTTTCCGACGGTGCATCTCCCAATCAGGTTGCCGCACAGTGCGGCTTTTTGGATTACACCGCCTTTTACCGTGCGTTTCGTGCGGAGTACGGTATTTCTCCTGCTGCGTGCCGCAGATAATGTTCAGCGATTGCGTGCACGAAAAGCGGTGGGAGTTTCTCCGGTGCGTTCCTTGAATACCCTGCAAAAATAATGCAGGTCAAGGATGCCGCAATGCTGTGCAACCGTTTGTATTTGTAAGGATGTGCACCGCAATAAATGTTTGGCATGGGCGATGCGTCTGTCGGTCACAAAGGTCGTCAGCGTTTCGCCCGTTTCTTTTTTGAACAGCCCCGACAGATACCCTGCACTGACGTTGAGTGCGGCGGCAATGCTGCTCAGCGACAGGTCTCCTGCCAGATCCCCTTCGATCTTAATAATGGCCTTTTGCACGACGGGGGAATACTTTTTCCCCGCATGCTCTTTTACGAGACGGCAGTAAGATCGCACGATTTCTATCATAAATTGCGGTATGGCGGTAGGGGAGAGCACGCTCTCTATCTTTTTGGCAATCCGAGAGGATAAACGGTCAATGTATATAGGATGTATACCGCTGTTTTGTGCTGCCTTGCGGAACAGGGTGTTGGTAATGATGCAGTAGTTCTTCATATTACGCAGCCGATCGGGAACACGCTCTTCAAAAGCGACGGTTGAAAAGCCGCTGATCATCATTTCCGCTTTTTGAATATTCCCCTGCTCGATAGCAGTGAGCAATTCGTGCTCATATTGATACCGTGTTTCTACGGCTTGTATATCCTGCAGGACGGTATCCTCGTCGGTATGGGGATGCGAATCGTCGTCAATCAGCGGCGCAGCATCGTTGATCATGGCTTCGATATATTCGTAATTTTCTTCGCCGTTCCACAAAAAGTCAGCAAAACTGCTGACCATGGCCAAAATATGATGCTCATCTCGCACAACCGGCAGGGAAGCATAAAAGGTTTCCAACATGGTAATTTTTTGAGGCGGGAGCTTTAACTGCTCTCCCATCTCCAATATCTGTGAGCGGGTGATGTCTGTACGCAGGTACGGACCGACAAAGAGTACCGTTTGCGGCTCGCAAAACGGCAATTCCAGGAAAATGCACCGACAAAACTGTGTATCGGTGACGTGGTATATGGTATGGGAGCGTATGTCCGGAAAGATATCGTAAAAGGTTTTGTTTTCGCCGCCGGCCGCTAAATATTGCGTGGCATACGTCAGCACTTCGGTCAGAGGGAGGGTGGGCTGTATATGTGTTGTTTGCAAATGGCATTTTTGCAGCATATTTTCGAGCAATCGCAGCTCGCTGTCATAAAACACAGAAACCATACCTCCTGTTTTGCATAAATTTTACAAATAAGCGTCTCTATATGGAAAATTATAGTATAAAAAACATAAAAATTCAATGTCTTTTTCGTTGAAATATTAAAAAAGTACACATTTGCAGAAAAAATATGCTAACGATATGTGTTTCGTTTCCGTTATACTATACTTGTACCTTTATGGACGACTACGGGCGCTTTGCACCTAAGAGGAGGATTGTTTTGTATGGAACAAAATCGTAAACCCCGTCCTTTCGGCATTCGCGACAGTATTGCATATGCCGCCGGTGACCTCGGCTGTAATATGAGCTTCGCACTGAAGGGCACAATGTCTATCTTCTGGACCCAGTTTATGGGTATGGACCTTTGGTATGCACTGTTACTTATTGTGGTGCAGGTATGGGACGCCATTAACGACCCGCTGATCGGTACCATCATCGACGCAGACAAACACAAATATAAGAGGAATAAGTTTTTGACCTACATCTGGGCGGGTTCTATCGGCCTTATCGTAGGCGGGGCTTGCTGCTTCCTGCCGTTCCCGAACGCACCCGTTTGGGCAAAGTTTATCATCTTTATCGCAGGTTACGTGGTATGGGATGCTTTCTATACGGTTGCTAACGTACCGTACGGCTCTTTGCTGTCTTTGATTTCCAACGACGTAAAAGACAGAGCTTCTCTTTCTGCGTGGCGTTCGGTCGGTTCCATCTTCGGTAATATGCTGCCGATGGTGATTTTGCCGTTTATCATTTATGATGAAAACGATAATCTTATCGGTGAACGTGTATTTATTGCGGCGTTGATTATGGGTGCACTCGGCTTCATCTGTTTCCAATTTATGATTCGCAACACTGAGATTCGTGTGGATACGAACGTTGCCCTTGGCGAAGAACCGCAGAAATTTAACGTTTTCAAAGCGTTTGGCAACTTTATGAAAAACCGTCCCGCTGTCGGTGCCACCTTGGCGGCAATGGGTATGTTCATCGGTATGCAGGGCGCTACCACCGCTGTGACCGTTATTTTCCAATCCTACTACAACAACGTAAAAATTTCGGGTATCGTACAGCTGTTTGCGATGATTCCGATTGTGGTATTTACCCCCTTGGCACGTAAAGCGGTTGCGAAATTCGGTAAAAAAGAACTCGCCACCTTCGGCTCTATCGTATCTATGGTAGCGGGCCTCGGTCTGTTTGTGATTATTCCCGAAAACACCAACCTCGACCTTATTATTTATATCCTGTGCCAGCTGGTGTATTCGCTCGGCCTTGGTATTTATTCCACCGTTTCCTGGGCGATGATGGGTGACGCTATCGACTACAACGAATGGAAGTTCGGCACCCGTGAAGAAGGCACCGTATATTCCTTGCACTCCTTCTTCCGTAAATTGGCACAGGGCATCGGTCCCTCCTTGGTACTGGTCATCATGGTGGCATTCGGCTATGTCGGTGCTGACGAAGGCAACCAGCTCTGGAATGTAGCGGTGAATATGCGCTATATCGTAGCTGCGACCTTTATGTTCTCTGCTGTTCTCCAGTTTATCGGTCTGGGTGTTATCTATAACCTCGACAAAAAGACCTTGGCGACAATGAGCAAAGACCTCGGCCGTGACGTAGAAGCGGACGATCAGATCCTTCCTACCGTAGCAGAATCCTGATTTTGTGAAATGTCCGGCTGCGGAGCAGTCGGACATTTTTTCAAATTGTCATAATTTGTTTATATTTTTCGGATACGGCATGCTATAATCAAGCTGTAAACTTTTCTTTGGAGGAAACGTAATGAGAACAGTTGTAAATCTTAACAGAAAATGGGCGTTCAGCAAGCAGGCGGATGCGATTCCTACCGTTATTGATAACAAATGGAATTTTGTGAATCTGCCGCATTCCTGGAATGCCATTGACGGTCAGGACGGCGATAATGACTATTATCGTGGCACGGCCTATTATGCAAAGCAGGTAGAAAAAGCAGAGCTGCCGCAGGCGGATAAATATTATCTTGAGCTGCGTGGTGCGAACTCGTCTGCGGATGTGTATGTCAACGGCAAACATCTGGCACATCACGACGGCGGTTATTCCACCTGGCGTGTAGATGTGACCGACGCACTGGAAGCTGTATCGCTGTTTGTGGTAGCGGTGGATAATGCTGCGAACGATACGGTATATCCGCAGATGGCGGATTTTACCTTCTACGGCGGTCTTTACAGAGATGTGAATCTCATCTGTGTACCCGCCTCTCATTTTGACCTTGATTACTACGGTGGTCCGGGCCTTAAGGTGACCCCCGTGCTTGGCGAAAACGGCAATGCCGACGTGGAAATCGAAACGTATGTAACCGATGCGAAAATGGGGCAGAAGCTTCGTTACACCATCACCGATAAAGAGGGTAATTTTGTAGCGGAAGCCACCTTGGACGATACCAAAACCACCCTGCACATACCGTCGGTACATCTGTGGCACGGCAGACGTGACCCATATCTGTACACCGCAACGGTGGAACTGGTGGAGGAGGATACGGTGCTGGATACGGTGTCCACCCGTTTTGGTTGCCGTACATTCAAGATTGACCCCGAAGAAGGGTTTATCTTAAACGGTGAATCCTATCCGCTGCGTGGTGTTTCTCGTCATCAGGACAGATGGGGCTTGGGTAATGCCCTGCTGCCCGAACATCATAAAGAGGATATGGAGCTGATCTATGAGCTGGGTGCCACTACCATCCGTCTGGCACACTATCAGCACGACCAGTATTTCTACGACCTGTGCGATGAGTATGGCTTGGTTATCTGGGCGGAAATCCCGTATATCTCCAAGCATATGCCCACCGGCAGAGAAAACACCATTTCTCAGATGAAGGAACTGATTGTACAAAACTACAATCACCCGTCCATCGTGGTGTGGGGTCTTTCGAATGAAATCGGTATCGGCGGCTCGGATGATGACCTGCTGGAAAACCACAACATCTTAAACGATATGTGTCACGAGATGGATACAACCCGCCTTACCACTATCGCAGCAGTATCCATGTGTAAAATCGATGATCCGTATCTGCAGATTCCCGACGTGGTATCCTATAACCACTATTTCGGTTGGTACGGCGGCGAAACCGATATGAACGGTCCGTGGTTTGATAAGTTCCACAAAACCCACCCGACCATTCCGATTGGCTGCTCGGAATACGGTTGTGAAGCGCTCGATTGGCATACCTCCGACCCGCGTCAGGGTGACTACACGGAAGAATACCAGGCGTATTATCACGAAGAACTGATCAAACAGCTCTTCACCCGTAAATATATGTGGGCGACCCATGTGTGGAATATGTTCGATTTCGGTGCGGATGCCCGTAACGAAGGCGGCGAGAACGGTCAGAATCATAAAGGTCTTGTTACCTTTGACCGCAAATATAAGAAGGACGCATTCTATGCGTATAAGGCGTGGCTGTCGGATGAGCCGTTTGTGCATCTGTGCGGCAAACGGTATGTTGACCGTGTGGAGGATGTCACCAAAGTTACCGTGTACTCTAACCAGCCGCAAGTAGAGCTGTTTGCGAACGGCGTATCGCACGGCAAGAAAGAGAGTGCGGAGCACTTCTTCTACTTTGACGTGCCCAATGCGGGCGAAACCACCTTGGTGGCTGTCGCAGGGGATTGCACCGATGAGAGCGTCATCCGTAAGGTAGATACTTTCAACGAAGCGTATCGTTTGAAAGAAAAGGGCGCAATTCTCAACTGGTTTGATATTGAAGCACCCGAAGGATACCTGTCCCTCAACGATAAAATGAGCGATGTTATCGCAACGTTGCAAGGTAAGATGCTGTTTATGGGCTTGGTCGGCAAGCTGATGGGCGGCAAGAAGGGCAAAGACGGTAAAGAGGGTAAAATGGAAGCAATGGGCTTCGAAATCGGTCCCGAAATGATGAGCATGATGGGCGGCTTCACCGTACTGCGCTTGTTTACCTTGATGGGCGGTATGGCGGATATCAAGTTTACGAAAGAAGAACTGTTAGACCTCAATGCCAAGCTCAACAAAATCAAACGCCCGAAGAAAAAATAAATAACGAAAAAAGGGAAGCGAACGGGGCGTTCAGTTAGGGATAATTCGCCTAAAATAAAGATATTTTGCGGTATAATGTGTTAAAAAGCCGCGGTACGCGTCAGCGTTACCGCGGCTTTTCGCCTTTGCTGCCATCAAAATCTCTTTTATTTTAGGTGTTTTGCAGTTTTGTAGCCAAAATATTTTTTCTGCTCTCGCAGTTGCCAAACCGCAGTAATACTGTATGTCTTATAAGGTTTGGCAACAAAGAGACAGGGAAAATATTGGCGAAAAACCGATTTCTCCCTAATTGAGCGCCCCGAAA
>JAZNXY010000018.1:0-5301 GCA_045594105.1 Acutalibacteraceae bacterium
CCACAAGGGCAGAGCCGAACACATCCGGTATAATGACATCACCGATAGCCACAGGTGCCAAAACGGTGGTACTGCGGATGCACTTCATGGCGTCTGCCACGGCCTCCTTCGGAATGGGGTTTGCCGTTTTGACACTTACCATGGTATCGGTACGGTTGGCTACCCGTACAGTAGAGGTGACGGTGCGGGTGGGACGGATGCATTCACTTTCCGCATATACAGCGCCGCGATTACAGCCGTGTCCCTCCACGGTAACCTTATCGCCGTCAACATCAGCGGTTAAGGTACAGCCACGCGGACACACAATACAGGTCAGTGTCTTTTTCATTGTATCTCCTCCAGTTCTACCGTAATCGGTGCAGTGATGCCGTAAAGCTTTTCCGCTTTTACGGTCAGCTTTTCCATTTCACCCGGTGCGGCCTTGAGACGCACCGCTGTGGCAAGCAGTGTATCTCCTGCTTTTACCGAAAATCGCACCTTGCCAAACGGCTGTGTGACACGTAGGAACAGGGAGGTATCGGTAGCCGTATCGGTATGCACCCTTTGCGGCAGGACGTACCGCACGCCGAAACCGGCCTTGGTCTCAACCGTTGCGGTGCTGTCAGCGGTATGCAGCACATAGTTTGCCGCACCGACACCCGCCAATTCCGCTTCATCGGACACGTAATCCACAAGGTCGTGCACCTGCAACACATTACCGCACGCAAAAATGCCGCTTACTGCGGTTTCACGGTTTTCATCCACCAAAGCACCGTTTGTCACGGGGTCAATGGGGATACCTGCTGCACGTGTCAGTTCATTTTCGGGGATCAGTCCTACCGACAGCAGTAAGGTGTCACACGGAATATATCGCCGTGTGCTGTCGATGATATTTCTGTTTTGGTCAACCCGGGCAATGGTGACCCCTGTCACACGGTCACTGCCGTGGATCTCGGCAACCGTATGGCTTACATACAGCGGAATACCGAAATCCTCCAGGCATTGTACAATATTGCGTGTAAGGCCGCCCGAATACGGCATAATTTCACATACCGCCTCTACCTTTGCTCCCTCTAAGGTCATTCTGCGTGCCATAATCAGCCCGATGTCACCCGAGCCCAGAATCACCACACGGGTACCAACGGTATATCCCTCGCAGTTTAACAGCTTTTGTGCCGTACCCGCACTGTATACACCTGCGGGGCGTGTGCCGCCGATGTTCAGCGCACCACGACTGCGTTCACGGCAACCCATAGCGAGAATGACCGCTTTGGCTCGGATTTGTAAAATACCGTCTTCGTTTTGTGCGGTAACCACCTTGTCGGGTGTTAATGCCGTAACGGTGGTATTAAGATAGGTGGTAATACCACGTGCCCTCACCTTTTCAGCATACCTTGCGGCATACTCAGGGCCTGTCAACTCTTCGCCCATTTTGTGCAGACCGAAGCCATTGTGAATACACTGGTTTAAGATGCCGCCAACTTTCGGCTCGCGGTCTAAAATAACAACGTCGGTAACGCCGCTGTCAAAGGCGGCAACCGCTGCGGCAAGTCCTGCGGGGCCGCCGCCGATGATCACAATATCGTGTTGTAACATACGCAGCACCCCCTTACAGCTTTCCCGTCAACGGGCGGCTATTGTTGCCTTTTTTTGTGATTTCGGTCATGGCAACACCGTTTTCCTCTGCCAAAAGGCGTAGCACGTGCGGCATACAGAAGCCGCCCTGACACCGCCCCATACCTGCACGGGTACGTCTTTTTACACCGTCAATGTCGGTGGCACGGGGGTTCATACGAATGGCGTCCCGTATTTCCCCTTCGCTCACCGTCTCGCAACGGCAAACGATTTTGCCGTAAGCAGGATGCTCTTTGATATAGGCGGCTTTTTCTTCCACCGACATATGGCGGAATGCGTGGGTATCACGGCGCACACCGTTAAATTGCGGATTGGAGACAAGGGTAAGACCCGCCTTTTCCAACAGCGACACCGTTTCCCGGGCGATTGCCACAGAGGAGGATAAGCCGGGAGAATCGATAGCGGCAACGTGAATAAAGCCGCCCACCTTTTCGCTTTCTTTAATAATAAAATCTCCGCCCTTTTCGCTTGCACGCACACCCGAAAAAGAGGTAATGACGCCACGCAGGTCAACGGAGGGTACACTCTTTTTGGAAAGCGTTGCCACTACCTGCAGGCCCGCTTGGGTGGTTTCGGTGCGGGAGGGGTCGGCTACCGCTTGTGCAGTGGGGCCGACAAGCAGGTTGCCGTCTGCTGTGGGGGACACCAAAATGCCCTTACCTGCCGCAGTAGGCACCTGAAAAATGGTGTGGGAGACTCTGCTGCCTTCGGTTTTATCCAGTAACATATATTCGCCTGCACGTGGGATAATGCTGTAAAAGGCATCATCCACCATAGCGGCAATTTTGTCCGCATAGCAACCTGCACAGTTGACAAAGTAGCGGCCTTCTACCGTTTCGCCGTCAGCACTCTGTACCGTAAAGCCGTCTGCGGTTTTGGTGACAGCGGTAATTTCAAAATTGGTTTTTAAGTCGGCACCGTTATCCATGGCGTTGCCGACAGCGGCAATGGTCAGAAAATACGGGCAGATAATGCCTGCCGTAGGAATGTGTAAAACGGCGGTAACAGCAGGGGAAAGGTGCGGCTCTGACACCCGTGCCTCATCACCTGTCAGGATTTTCATATCGGTAACGCCGTTTTGTATGCCACGCTCGTATAACAGCTGTAAGTGTGCTTCCTCCTGTGCAGAAAAGGCACACACCATAGAGCCGTTTTGCTTAAACGGTACGTGCAGCTCCTTTGCCGCTTGGTATAACAGTGGTACACCTGCGACATTCAACCGTGCCTTTACGGTATCGGGCTCGGGATCGAAGCCACCGTGAATAATGCCGCTGTTGGCTTTTGAAGCACCGCACGCCACGTCGTTTTCCTTTTCCAGCACGCAGACCGATACGTTGTATCGGGTGAGCTCTCTGGCGGTCAGTGCACCGATAACACCTGCACCGGCGATAATCACATCATATTTCATATCCGTTTTCACTCCTGTAACTGCTCTGAGAGCTTCTTTGCAATTTTTTGCATACGTGTAGGGTCAACTTTGGTTACCTTGCGGTCATAGCTTAAAAGACCGTTGGTTTCGTCCTCTACGTCGGACACCTGGGTGAGTACGGCGGCACACAGCCCCTTGCTTACCGCAGGGATCACCTCACGGCAGTATAGCGATAACAGGGCATTTTCAAAAGCGTTGCGGTCTTTGAAAAAGCGGTAGCCGAAGGTGGCGTGCGTGTTAAATACATGCCCTTGCGGTTTGTAGGAATAGCCGCCAAACTCGGACAGCACCACCGGCTTTGACGACAGCTTGAAGCGATAGGGCTTAAAATATATATGCTCACTTTCCACGTCGCTGGTTGCACCCTTAAACCAGCCGGAAGCCGTATCGATAAAGCGGGAGCTGTCAAGGGCTTTTAAGCGGTGATAGGCCGTTTCGCTGTCAAACTGTCCCCACCCCTCATTGAAAATTGTCCAATAGACGACACAGGGGTGTGCTTTGAGCAGGCAAACTGTTTTTTCCATATACGCAAGGAAAATGCGGCGTGTTTCTTTATTGCGGTGACGCCACTTGTCGGGTAGACGCTTGGCAAAAACGGTGGGTAGAGCGGTATCTGACAAGAAACGGTACTTGCCGTTGTTCACCATATCCTGAAACACCGCAATACCCAGACGATCGCAGGTGTAATAAAACAACTGCGGCTCGATTTTGATGTGCTTACGCACCATGTTAAAGCCCATATTTTTGAGCGTTTTCAGTTCTTCTTCAAAACATACAGGGTCGGCAGGGGTATACAAACCGTCACTCCAATACCCCTGGTCTAAAAGCCCGTGGGAAAAGTACGGTTTTCCGTTAAGGCAAAGCCGTGGTATACCGTTTACCGTTTTGATTTCCAGCGTACGTGCCGCAAAATAGGAGCAGACGGTGTCGGTGTCGGTCGTAACGGTGTAGGTGTATAAATACGGGTCGTCGGGGCTCCAATATCGTGGGGCATCCAACACAAAGGTCGCCTTGCCGTCGGCAAGCGGATAGCTATACTCGCCCGACGGCGTGTTAACCGTAACGGTGCCGTTGGTAATACCGTCGGCACGGACGGTCACGGTGTTGCCGTTCACAACGGTGTCAAGGGCGGTAATGTGCCGTGTGGGTACGCTTTCCAGCCACACCGTCTGCCAGATGCCGAAAACGGGGGTGTACCACATACCGCCACGTTTTACACGGCTTTTGCCGTACGGCATTTTGGGGTCTAACGGATTATAGGTGCGGACAAGCACGGTATTTTCCGCTTGCAAGGTATCGGTAATGTCAAAGGAAAACGGCAGAAAGCCGCCTTTGTGTTCCCCGACAAAAACACCGTTTACCCAAACGGTGCAATATTGCTCTACCGCACCGAAATGTAATAACACACGGTCTTTTTGAAAGTTGTCGGGCAGAGAAAAGGTGCGTTGATAGAACAGATGTTGCTTGGTATCAATATTGCGGCAGATGCCGGACAGCAAGCTCTGGGGACAGAAGGGCACCACAATGTGTTCATGAAAAGCGGCAGGCGGTGTGTTAGTATCACAAACCGCAAACTGCCAGCTGCCGTTTAAGCAAAAAAAGGAATCACGGCGTAGCAGCGGTCGGGGATACGTATTCCACGGTATTTCGGGGAGCTGCTCACCTGCTTTTGTAAATAAGTAGTTATACATACACGCACACCTTTCTTTATCGGTAACAGTATACCATAATCTTGACTTTCATACAAGAAGAGAGTAATATTTTTAGACAAAGGGGGGTTGATGGATGTGGTCATATTGAAAAACGAGCGGGTGCGTCTGGAAATTGCAAAAAGCGGTGCCCAAATGTGCAAAATGACGGTTGACGGCAACGATATTCTGTGGTCAGGCGACCCTGCCTGGTGGGGAAATGTTGCACCTGTTTTGTTCCCGATTTGCGGCGGTATTCCGTCCTTTGTAGACGAAGAACAGGATTTACGTGTGAAAGAAGGGCTTATCGCCTTGCCTGTCGGTGAAACCGTAACCAGAACACATACTATTTCTGTAAAGGGGTAAAACAGATGAAAATTGTATCGTTTAACCTTCGCTGTTTGTATGACACGACAGACAACGAAAACAATTTTTGGATATGCGCGAACAAAGTGGCGGTACCTTTGTGTTGAGATATAAAAAAAGACACCCGTAAGGTGAAGTGGTATAGTGATGGTAGACACAAAAAAGTGTCTACCATCACTTTTTATGTTAGAATAAAAGAAAGGG
>JAZNXY010000019.1:0-33414 GCA_045594105.1 Acutalibacteraceae bacterium
AGTAATGTGGGCGCGACTTTTTTCGATTTTTGCCGCAGGCAAAATGTGCGCTATCACAAAGGCGCACAAGAAAAAATGTCGACGGAGTAGCGTTTGCGCTACTCCAGGTGTAATGATTTCACCGCGAAAGTGTATATGTTAAAGAAAATCTAATTGAAAAAGGCACTGCATTGCAGTGCCTTTTTATTTGACTTTGTTACAGTTTCGGGGTATAATACAGCTGAAAAGGAGGCGGCGTGTATGTTACTTGCTATCGATATGGGCAACACCAATATAACCCTTGGCGTATTTGACGGCAAAAAACTGATTTTAGAATCCCGTCTTGCCACCGACCACAGCCGTATGGGCGACCAGTATGCGATCGACCTGTGTAATATTTTTCGTCTTTATAACATTTCCGCACAGGACATCGACGGTGCTATTTTATCTTCGGTGGTACCGCCGCTGGACCATGCCCTGCGTGAAGCGATCCGTAAAGCAACCGGCATACAGCCGATTCAGGTTGGCCCCGGCACAAAAACCGGCATCAATATCCGCATTGACAACCCCGCACAGCTTGGTGCCGACCTGCTCGTCGGTGCGGTTGCCGCAGCGGCAAAATATCCGCTGCCGTGTATTATTTGGGATTTAGGTACGGCTACCACCGTTTCCGTACTGGATGAAACCGGCGCATTTCGTGGCGGTGCGATTTTAGCAGGCGTGTTCACGTCTATCAATTCGCTGAGCAGCAACACCTCTCTTTTGCCCCGTATTCGCCTGGAAGCTCCCGAACGAGCGATTGGAAAGAATACCGTCGAGTGTATGCAATCGGGTGCTGTATACGGCACAGCGGCGATGATAGACGGTATGTGTGACCGCTTTGAAGAAGAGCTGGGCACGCCGGCATGTGTTGTGGCGACGGGCGGTCTTGCCAAGGAAATCGTCAAAGCGTGTTGCCATACGGTGCGGTATGACGAGCATCTGTTAATGGAGGGCTTGCGTATCATATACGAAAAAAACAGGTAATTTGTGAAGGGCCCGTGCGATATCCTTGCGGAATCTCAACGGCAGACGTTCACTTTTACAATATAACAAAACGCTATATCCGAAAGGAATAGCAGTGGAGGTAATGTAGCATGAAAAATCGGAATGCAAGTGTGTTGCGCCTGGTACAGGTGGCGTTGCTTACTGCCCTGGTGGTGGTATTGCAATTTACCGGCTCGTTTATCAAAATCGGGCCGTTGCCGATGTCCTTTGTGTTGGTGCCTATTGTTATCGGCGCCTTCCTTTTGGGCCCTAAATCAGGTGCTTTTCTCGGTGGCGTGTTCGGCGTTATCACCGCCGCTATGGGCATTGCGGGGGTAGATGCCTTTTCCGCACTGTTATGGGCGGCAAACCCTGTTTTCTTTGTTGTGATTTGTTTGCTGAAAGCCACATTGGCGGGCTTTGGTGCAGGCCTGATTTACAAAGGACTGACAGCCGCTTTTAAGGGCAAGTGTATTACTGTTACCACGGTGATAGCGGCGGTGTCGGCACCTATTATCAATACCGGGATTTTTGTGCTTGGTATGCTGCTGTTCTTTAACGACACGATGGCATCGCTGCCGTCTATGTTTCCCGATGCGTTCGGTGGGTACGGCAATGCACTGCAGGTGGTGTTTTTGGGACTTGCGGGGCTGAACTTTGTCGGTGAATTTTTGGTAAATCTCATTTTGTCGCCTGCCATTGTGCGCATCATCGATATTATCCGCACCAAGATTCGTGTGCATTGATTACATCATAATATTTAATAAGAGCAATTCACGGACCCGCTTGCCGATAGCAGGCACATCTTCTATCGGGGGCGGGTTTTCTTTACAACCGAGGTCAATCGAAAAGGCGGGTTTTTCCAACGTTTGTACGAACCACCGACAAAAGACATCGTTTTCACGGTATGTGTCGGTAGCGGAAAGCTCCGAGGCGGATGCCATAATTTGAGCCATCATACGAGCAGGGACAGGCGTACGTTCACCGTGATACCAACGGATATGCTCGCCGTGCGTATGCAAGGTGGTGGTATGCCGAAAACGCAGACGTTGACATAAGGTGTATAGGGGTGTGAAGTCGGGTGCAATAGCTTCATTGCCGTGCAGCACCGCCTCTACACCATCGGGATTGACCTGCGGCATCAATACAACGGTACGCCCGACGAGTGCACGACGTACGTCGACCCCTACCATAGAGAGACCGTTTTGCAGGCAAAAGCACACCTCCTCGCAAAAGCGTAGCAGCACAAGGGTAGAAAGCCACTCGCTGCCGTTTTCCGCGGCAACGAGCAGTACCCTGCCGTTTTGCCTTTTGCCCGGACAGCACAGCATTAAAGCATCTGCCTGTCGGCCTTCCGGTGTCCGTCCGAGCGGCACTTTGCACACGAAGGGGTATTTTGCGGTGATCGCCTCCATACTGCGCTGTGTAAGTATATAGTCGGCCGTTGAGGCGGCGGTCAGGTACTTCATATATAGTCACTCCTCTGTTTTATCAATATATGAATATACGTAAAATAAAGAACAAAGAAAGGGTATCATTATGGATCTTACCGAAAAAACCTTGTCACAGGAATATATTTTTAAGGGCCGTATTCTGAATATGCGTGTAGACGAGGCACTGCTGCCGGACGGCACAACGGCAGGTCGAGAGGTGGTAGAACACCCCGGCGGTGTGTGTGTGGCGGCATTGACCGAGGATGATTGTCTGCTGTTTGTGCGGCAATTCCGTTATCCCTACGGCGAGGTTCTGCCTGAAATCCCTGCAGGAAAACGTGATCCCGGAGAAACACCGCTTGAGACAGGTAAGAGGGAACTCAAAGAGGAAACGGGGTATACTGCAAAAAACTATCTGTCTTTGGGCAGAGTATATCCGTCTCCCGGTTATTTTAACGAAGTGATTTATATGTATCTTGCCACCGGGCTTGTTGCAGGTGACGTATCTCCCGATGAAGACGAGTTTTTAGAGGTGGAGAAAATCCCGTTGACAGCAGCGGTGGATATGGTAATGAATGATGAGATTACCGACGCAAAAACACAAGCGGCGGTTATGAAGGTATGGTTTTTACGTCAAAACGGTGAAATTTAACCCAAAAAGCACGTTGTTTTCAAGACGACGTGCTTTTTCACTTGCATATTTTGCGTGTGAGGAGTATAGTAGATATATACTTTGTCGAAAAAAGAGGAATGAATGTGAAAACCTGGCAAAAAGTAATGATGATAGTGACAACGGTGGTGGCTGTGCTGGCACTGGCTGCCTGCGGTGTGCTTTTTTGGTATCAGCATACGCAATCGGTGGAAGCACTGAGTGCGTTAACAGCCGCTCAGGAGGAGCGTGAGGCATTTCGTGCCGAAGCGGAGAAGAAAAATGCCGAGAATGATACTTTGAAGCAACAACAGCAAGAGCTGCAAAAGCAGTTGGATGAGCTTAAAAAGCAGCAGGAAGAAACGAAGAAGCAACAAGAACAGCTACAGCAGGAAAACGAGTCGCTGAAAAGCCAGCTTGCGCTGATGGCGGCGAAAAAGACGCAAAACCAAAAGCCCGCTGCACCGACGGGGAATAAAGTATGTTATCTGACCTTCGACGATGGACCGTCGGAGGTCACTTTATCCGTGTTGGCAACCTTGAAAAAATACAACGTAAAAGCCACCTTCTTTGTGACGGGGGCGGGTAAAACTGCTTATCTTTCCAACATTCACAACGAGGGACACGCCGTAGCACTGCATTGTAACAATCACAGTTATAAAGCCGTATATGCCAGCGAAGCGGCGTATTTTGCGGACCTGAAGGCCATTTCGGATAAAGTGGAAAAGGCAACGGGTGTGAAATCTATGGTGGTGCGGTTTCCCGGCGGCTCCAGCAACACCGCCAGCCGTGCCTACGTAAAGGGATTGATGACCACCTTGACCAAAAAGCTCCCCGAAATGGGATATACGTATTTTGATTGGAATGTTGACTCCTGTGACGCAGGCGGTGCACGCACCGCTGCGGCAATCAAAAACAACGTATTAAACGGTGCCAAAGGCAAAAGCAATATCTGTGTATTGATGCACGATGGCGGCGGCAAAAACGCCACTGCGGCGGCTTTGCCCGGTATTATCGAAGGTTTGAAAGCGCAAGGGTTTACATTCAAGGTGCTGACCACCGATGTAAAGGGTTTTAAGCATGGGATAAATAACTGAACAGCCACGACGCTGACAAGCAAAATTAAACACATAAAAAAAGACCGTTGCACACTGTGCAACGGTCTTTTGTCATTATCATCAAACAAGAACTAATGCGGACATTGTCGCATTAGCGGCAATGTCAGGAACAGGCATGTGCAATTTTTAGTTGCAGATGGTCTGCTCGGTGTCTTTGTCGAAGAGGTGGATTTTGGTGTTTTCGATAACCGCTTCGATGTGGTCACCCGGGCGAGCGGTAGAGGTGGGCTCTACACGTGCGGTGATGTTGTAGCCCTCGGTGGAGAGGTACAGATAGGTTTCAGCACCCATCAATTCCGCAACGTCCACGTTAGCAGCGAATTTACAATCAGCAAATTCTTCCATATAACGGGGCTCGTCGTGTACGTCTTCGGGACGGATACCCATGATAACCTCTTTGCCTACATATTCGTCAAGAACGCCGTCCTTGTTTTTGGAAGCGGGCAACGGGATGCGGTATTTGGTGCCGCGGGTATCTTTGGTATCTTCGGAACCGAACTCTACATAGTAGGTATCGCCTTCTTTGAGAAGTACGGATTCGATGAAGTTCATCTGGGGACTGCCGATAAAGCCGGCAACGAACATGTTGCAGGGCAGATCGTACAGATGCTGAGGCGTATCCACCTGCTGAATGAGACCGTCCTTCATAACCACGATGCGGTCGCCCATGGTCATAGCTTCGGTCTGGTCATGAGTAACGTAGATAAAGGTGGTACCCAATTTTTTGTGAAGCTTGGACAGCTCGGTACGCATCTGCGCACGGAGTTTTGCGTCCAGGTTGGACAGCGGTTCGTCGAGCAAGAAGACCTTGGGCTCACGAACGATAGCACGACCCAAGGCAACACGCTGACGCTGACCACCGGACAGTGCCTTCGGCTTTCTGTCGAGCAGGTGAGCAATGTCGAGGATACGTGCAGCTTCTTCTACACGGCGTTTGATTTCATCCTTCGGGGTTTTGCGGAGCTTCAGACCGAAAGCCATGTTCTCGAACACGGTCATGTGAGGATACAGAGCGTAGTTCTGGAACACCATGGCGATGTCACGGTCTTTGGGTGCTACGTTGTTTACAAGACGATCACCGATGTACAGTTCGCCATCGGAGATTTCTTCAAGACCTGCGATCATACGCAGGGTGGTGGACTTACCGCAACCGGAAGGACCAACCATGATGATAAATTCTTTGTCTTTGATTTCGAGGTTGAAATCAGACACGGCGGTAACGCCACCGTTGTAGCGTTTGTAGATGCTTCTCAAGGAAAGACTTGCCATAACTTTTACCTCCAAATTTGTTTACCGCAAAAAACGGCATATTTTTTGACAGTTACTATTGTATCACCGTTTTTACCAAATAACAAGTTGCTAACCATACAAAGTTTCGATGTTTTTTTTGTACATTTCACATAATGTCAAAATGCACAAAAAGTTTTCAACATCCCTTGAAAAGCAAGGAAATCTCTTGTTTGCCGAGTGAACGGTATTCACATTCTTCTAATGTATCATCGAGGACAAGTGCACCCATGGAATACCGTTTAAGCCAGTTAACACCACGGTCTATTGTGCCGAACATACGCTTTATCTGGTGGAACTTCCCTTCGCATATAGTGATTTCCACCAAGGGATTTTCACCGCCCTCCAAAACGGTCAGTTCAGCAGGCAGACAGGAGGTACCGTCTGCCAAAGTGACCCCTTCACGGAAGGCACGTATGTGCATTTCTCCAATAGGTCCGTCCAACACCGCACGGTAGCGTTTCATAACGTGGTTTTTTGGAGACAAAATGCGGTGAGCAAGGTCGCCGTCATTGGTCAACAGTACCAAACCGTGGGTATCCTTGTCCAATCGGCCGGCGGGGAAGATGTCTTTTCTGCGGTCTTCGGGTTTTAAGAGGTCTACTACCGTTGGTGCCTTCGGATCACGGGACACACACAGGATGCCGGCGGGCTTGTTGAGCATATAGTACACAAACCGTGAGAAGCACAGCGGCTTGCCCGCCACGGTGATTTCAGCGGTTTCCGGGTCGATTTTTAACGACGGGTCACGGCATACGACACCGTTCACCGTAACCAATCCACGACGTATAAAGCCGTCGGTTTCCCGACGGCTTTGCATAGTCTGTGAACAAATAACCTTATCCAGCCGTTCCATTTTGTACATCCTTTTTCAGCGGATACAATTTACCGTTTGCGGTAAGTGTAGCCGCTACAATATTGTCTTTGTAAAGATACAGTTGTGCCGAAGCCGCACCGCTTTCATGATTGGTTACCGTATAGGTGCGGCATTGTACGGTTTTGCCGAGCAAGGGGGTAATGTCGATGCCTGCCGCTCGTGCGTACATCATAACGGTATCGTCTACCGTATCGGGTATCTGTATATCGGTCAGCTCACCGCCTGCAGCGGTATAGCCGCAGGACTTCAGATAGGCAATACCCGCATCTGCATCGGGTACCTTCACGGTGGGCAAAGCCCCTTGTCGACGCAGTGCACCTGTGGACAGAATGCCAATGGCAAGCAAAACGCAAGCACCGACACAAAGCAGTTGTTTTTTTGTTGTTTTACACGAAAATACGAACACTTCAGACCACACCTTTCAAAAGAAAGTATGTGGCAAGCGGGTCGATTATTCGCCGAAATACACCTCATACCAAACAAGGAACATATATACCGTCCAAATTTTACGGCTGTTATCCTTTTTACCTGCGAAATGTGCATCCAGCAGCTTTACAAGCTCATGCGTGTTAAAAAACTGTCGGGCGGCAGGGGAGAGGAATGCCGTTTTGACCAGATCGTAGTATTTTTGCTGCTTTAACCAGATACGAATCGGCACAGGGAAGCCGAGCTTTGGTTTGTCTGCCGCCGCTGCAGGAATATGCCGTTTTGCCGCAAGCCGCATGGCGTATTTGGTGGTGCCGCCGCAAATGCGGTGCTTGACGGGAATACGGGACGCAACGGCAAACACGTCTTTATCAAGGAAAGGCACACGCAGCTCCAGGGAGTGTGCCATACTCATGCGGTCGGCCTTGAGCAGAATGTCTCCCACCATCCACCGATTGATGTCCAGATACTGCATGCGGGTAACGTCATCCTGACCGAGGGTGCGGTCATAATATGCCGCCGTTTGCCGTGTGGGGTCGGTGGCGGAAACGGTTTTGAGAAGCTTGGCTTTTTCTTTTTGAGAAAACATTTTTGCATTGCCGATAAATCTCTCTTCGAGGGTTAACGCACCACGTTGTATGAAGGATTTTCCCTTGATGTCCGGCAGCAGTGATACTATCGCCGCAAGCAGCTTGCGTAAAAAGCGGGGGAGACGCTGGTAGGCACGCAGGGAATACGGCTCGTGGTAGATGCGGTAACCGCCGAACAGCTCGTCGGCACCTTCGCCCGATAACACCACCTTCACCTGCTTTGCCGCCAATGCAGACACGAAATAGAGTGCCACGCAAGCAGGGTCGGCAAGCGGTTGATCGAGAAAATATTGCACCTTTGGTAACACGTCCCAATATTCCTGCTCGGAAATGAGGTGCACGTAATGGTCAATGCCCACCTCTTTGGCGAGGTCTGCGGCATAGGTGCTTTCATTGTAATGACTGCCGTTGTCAAAACCGACGGTGAATGCTTTCTGACCGCCGAAATACGAAGCAACGAAGCTGGAATCCACGCCGCTTGACAGGAAACAGCCAACCTCTACATCGCTGATGCGGTGTGCTTCAACCGAATCGGTGAACGTCTTATCAATGGCCTCTACCGCCTCGTCAAGTGTCATAGCTTCATCGGGGCAAAAGGCGGGCTCCCAATATCGATGTACCGACACCTCGCCGTCCTTAAATCGCAAAAAGTGCGCAGGCGGCAGACAGAAAATATTTTCAAAGAAGGTTTCGTCGGGTACAGCGTATTGGAAGGATAAATAGTTGTCGAGTGCTTGTGGATTGAACACCTTTTTGACGTCGGGATGGCACAGCAGGGATTTGATTTCCGAGCCGTATACCAGCCGACCGTCAGGCAGACGGGTGTAATGCATCGGCTTGATGCCGAAAAAGTCACGTGCGATAAACAATTCGCAGGTAACGGTGTTCCAAATAGCAAAAGCAAACATACCGCGCAGCTTTGTGAGCAGGTCTTCACCCCATTGCTCAAAGCCGTGCAGCAGCACCTCGCTGTCACTTTCGGTGGCAAAGGTATGTCCTGCTGTCAACAGCTGCTCACGCAGCGTGAGATAGTTATAGATTTCACCATTGAAGGTAAGCACCAGCGTTTTGTCCTCGTTGTACAGCGGCTGGTGTCCTGCTTCCAGGTCGATAATGCTTAAACGGCGAAAGCCCATCGCTATGCCGTCATCCAGATAATAGCCGTCGGAATCGGGGCCACGGTGGGTGATTTTTTCGGTCATTTGTTTTAAGAACACTTCACGGTCGACAAGTTCGCCCGTAAATCCGCAAAATCCGCACATGGTTTACTCTCCTAAAAGTGCCGCCGCAATGGTGAGGTCTTCGGGGGTGGTGATTTTCAGGTTCTGGTAATCGCCTTCCACCAGCTTCACCGGCAAGCCGAGCCGTTCAAACAGCTGACAATCATCGGTCAGGGAAACGGCGGCTTCTACCGCAGACGCCAATGCGTTTTTGTATTTTTGAAGGTCAAACACCTGCGGTGTCTGTACCTGCCACAGCGTGTTACGGTCAGGGGTGGCACTGATAAAGCCGTTATTGCTTGCCACCTTAATGGTGTCCTTTACACGCACCGCCACCGCAGCGGCACCGTGCTCTTTGGCGGCAGTAACCGTTCGGTCGATGAGGGCAGGGGTGATGAGAGGGCGTGCACCATCCTGCACCGCAATAAAATCGGTGTCGGCAGGCAGGGCGGCAATGCTCTTTTGGGCGGATTGCTGCCGCGTAGCACCGCCTTCACATATGGCATACAGCTTGGTGATGCCGTTTTCCCGACACAGCTTCTCAAACGGCCGCACGTCTTCGGGCCGGGTGACCAGCAGAATATACTCCACCGACGGTGCCTGCTGAAATGCCATAAGGGTGTGCAGAATAACGGGCTTCCCATTCAGCAAGGCGGTTTGCTTGGGAAAGCCCATACGGGTAGAATTGCCTGCGGCAAGTATGACAGCGGTTGTTTTCAATACAGTCACCCCCAAAATATCTCATTATACAGTATACTGTACGCATAAGGAAAAATCAACGAAAAAGTGTAACATAAACCGAGAAAAACACAATTTTTTTGAGATAAAAGCAGTTGAAAAGCGTGTACATAGGTGGTATAATTTATGCAAGATAAACAGCAAAAAGGAGTGCTTTTTATGATCAAGGAACTCGGTTTGCAAAACTATTCCATTCGTGAACATCTGACCACCTATGAAGATGTGTACGAAGCGATGAAAACCATCAAAGAGATGGGCTACACCGTGGTACAAACGGCAGGTGAAAAGATTTCGTTGGAGGAGTTTGCAAAGATTGCCAAGGAATTGAACATTACCGTGTGCGGCACCCATTGCGGTTTTGATACATTGATCGCAGATCCGCAAAAAGCGATGGAGACCCACCGTAAGCTCGGCACCACCAACATTGGCATCGGCGGTTTCTTTGCCAATGGCGTGGAAGATGTAGAAAAATTTATTGAGCGGGCAAATGCGTTTGCAGATAGTATTTACGAGCACGGTTTTAAGTTCACGTATCATAATCACGAGCACGAGTTCCGCAAGCTCGGTGACAAAACAGTGATGGATATGCTGGTGGAAGGTCTTGACCCCGTTAAAACGTCTTTCTGCCTGGACACCCATTGGGTGCAGCGTGGCGGCGGTGATGTATGTTCCTGGATTGAGAAGCTGGCAGGGCGCATTGATATTATCCATTTGAAGGATATGGTCATTCGGAGCGACCGTACCCCCACCATGTGCGAGATAGGTGCAGGCAACATGGATTTTGGCAGGATTATTGCCGCCGCCGAAAAAGCAGGGGTCAAGTATTACGTCGTTGAGCAGGACGAGTGCCCGGGCGATTCCTTTGACAGCGTCAGACAAAGTGCGGCGTATATCCGTGCGAATTTTATGGAAAAGTAAAAAAGTTCTTTACAAATCGTAAAAGCTGTGATATAGTATGAAAGCTGCCCGAAAAACGGCGGCGTATCCGATTACGCGGTTCGTGGTTTCTGCCTTGTATAAGGACTCACCATGACCCGACACTGCGTTTTACGGAAATATTAAAAGAGGTGAAAGAGTATGATGTTACCCGAAGAAAAAGCAGCCATTATGAAAGAGTACGCGACCCACGAAGGCGACACCGGTTCTCCCGAGGTACAGATCGCTGTGCTGACCAAACGCATTCAGGACTTGACCGCTCACATGAAAGAGCACAAGAAAGACTACCATTCCAACCGTGGTCTTCTGAAAATGGTTGGTCGTCGTCACAACCTGTTGGCCTACTTGAAAAAGAAGGACATCAACCGTTATCGCGCGCTCATCGAAAGACTCGGTCTGCGTAAGTAATTGCAACCTTGAGGCAGGTAGAAAATGGTTCTACCTGCCTCTCGTTGCGTAAATGTTTACAATGGAGTGCGGCTGTTTAGCAGTGAAACGAGTGTTGTTTTACGGAACAATATTGGTTTTATTGCTAAATCCCGTATCTCCGAGAAAATAAAAAATTAGGAGGTAAACCCAAATGTTTGAAAATTTCAGAACTTTCGAAACAACCCTGGCGGGTCGTCCGCTGGTTGTGGAAACCGGTAAAATGGCACAGCTCTCCAACGGCTCCTGCTTGGTACGTTACGGTGAGACTGCCATTCTCTGCAACGTGACTGCGTCTGCAAAACCCCGTGAAGGCGTTGACTTTTTCCCGCTTTCCGTGGACTATGAGGAAAAACACTATTCCGTAGGTCGCATTCCCGGCTCTTTCCAGCGCCGTGAAGCACGCCCGAGTGAGAAGGCGATTCTCACCTCCCGTGTTATCGACCGCCCCATCCGTCCTTTGTTCCCGAAGGATATGCGTAACGACGTGTCTATCGTATGTACCGTGATGTCGGTAGATCCCGATTGCGCACCCGAAACCACCGCTATGATCGGTGCTTCTATCGCTATCGCTATTTCCGATATTCCGTGGGACGGCCCGATTTCCGGTGTTGTCGTAGGCATGGTTGACGGTAAATTTGTTATCAACCCCACCGCAGAAGAGGAAAAACGCTCCGAAATGCACGTAACCGTTGCGTCTACCGCAGACCTCGTTGCGATGATCGAAGCAGGGGCTAACGAAATCGACAACGATACCATGTTCGATGCGATTATGTTCGGTCACGAAGCAAACCAGGAAATTGTACGTTTCATCAACAGCATCGTTGCGGAAATCGGCAAAGAGAAGTTCCCCTTCACCTCCAACGATCCCGCACCCGAAATGTTCGAAGCTATCAAAGAGTTCGCTATCGAAAAGGTGCGTTATGCACTGGATACCGACGACAAATTGGTACGTGACGAGCGTTTGCTGCCCGTTTACGATGAAGTACACGCCAAATTTGACGAAGTGTACCCCGAAGAAATCGGCAAAATCGACGAATGTCTGTACAAATTGCAGAAATATGTTGTACGCCGCTGGTTGCTGGATGACGGCAAACGTGTAGACGGCCGTGGTATCAACGATATTCGTCCGCTTAACGCACAGGTTTCCCTGTTGCCCCGCACCCATGGCTCCGGTATGTTCACCCGTGGTCAGACCCAGGTGCTGACCGTGGCTACCCTTGGCTCTGCCGGCGATGCACAGCTGCTCGACGGTCTGGATGACGAGACCGAAAAGCGCTATATGCACCACTACAACTTCCCGTCCTACTCCGTAGGTGAGACCAAGCCCTCCCGTGGTCCCGGGCGTCGTGAAATCGGTCACGGTGCCTTGGCGGAACGTGCCCTTGTGCCCGTTTTGCCTTCCGTGGAAGAGTTCCCCTATACCATTCGTCTTGTCAGTGAAGTGCTGTCCTCCAACGGCTCTACTTCTCAGGCATCTATTTGCGGCTCTACCTTGGCTTTGATGGACGCAGGTGTGCCGATTAAAGCACCTGTTGCAGGCATTTCCTGCGGTCTTGTAACCGAAGGCGACCGTTTTATGACCATGGTGGATATCCAGGGCCTGGAAGACTTCTTCGGCGACATGGACTTCAAAGTCGGCGGCACCAAAAAGGGTATCACCGCTATCCAGATGGACCTTAAAGTGCATGGTCTGACCCCTGCTATCATTCGTGAAGCACTGGACAAGACCTATACTGCCCGTATGTACATTTTGGACGAAATCATGCTGCCTGTTATTGCAGAGCCGCGTGCTGAATTGTCCAAATACGCTCCCAAAATGCTCGGCACCAAGATCGACGTGGACAAAATCCGTGAGGTTATTGGTAAAGGCGGCAGCGTTATCCAGAAAATTCAGGCAGAATGCAACTGCAAAATCGACATCGAAGAGGACGGTACCGTGTTCATTTCCGCACTCAACGGCGATGACGCAAAACGTGCGCTTATGGTTGTTGAAACCATCGCAAAAGACCCCGAAATCGGTGCGATTTATAAGGGTAAGGTTACCCGCCTGATGACCTTCGGTGCGTTTGTGGAAATTGCTCCCGGCAAAGAAGGTCTTGTGCACATCAGCCGTCTCGACGTAAAACGTGTTGAGAAGGTAGAGGACGTTGTTTCCGTCGGCGATGAAGTGATGGTCAAAGTCACCGAAATCGACGAACAGGGTCGTCTGAATCTTTCTCGCCGTGATGCACTCATCGAGGTGGAAGGCCTGGAAGCGGAAGCACCCTCTGAGGCCGCTCCCCGTCCGTCCCGCCCGCGTCGTGAAGGCGGTTTCCGTAACAACCGTCGTCGCGAAGACTAATTGTCACACAAAACGCCGCAAACCGTCGGGTTTGCGGCGTTTTTTGTTGTATTTCTCGGGAAATATACGGTATGTTTTTGCTTGTACAAATCGTGTGGCACAGCGGGTCGGCTTACAGCGAAAAAGGGCGGATAATTTGTACAATTTGCATAGAAAATAGTGGGATTTTCAAAAAAGTGTTGGCAAGCGACGGAAAACGTGTTATAATGTACGGACAGAGATTTTGTAGGGAGGAATGCGCCCTATGGCAGATTGGAAAAAGGTAGAGCAGACGCCGGATGAGGCCTCTGAAAACACGGCAACGCCTGTTGCTGAAAAAACAGATAAAAAGGCGGCACGTGAAGCAAAACGGGCAGCCAAAAAGCAGGCAGAAAAAGAGAAGCTGATTGCCTATGGCAGGAAGCTGCGTGAAAAGGAAGCGGAACGCAAGGCGCGTGTGGATAAAAACGGTCAGCGCCGTGGCAGATACAGATGGGCGGCGCCTGTCGGTTTCCTGACCACTATTCTGGCGATTGTCGGCGTGGTTGCGGTGATTGCAACCGGTGTCGGTGTGGTACGTGAATTGGTCGATGATACCGCTTTGCGTGATGAAATCGGCTATTTTCTGCAGCCGCTTACCGCATACAATCCCATTCCCGATTTTGACGATGTCAATGCGGAGGATATTGATGAACTCTTGCGTGCGGCGGTGTGGCGTATTACCGAAGCGGAGCGTATCCGTATGCTGCGTGAGAAGGATGAGAATACCAAGTACGAGCTGGATAATAACGGCCGTCTGATCGTGCCCGTGGCGGAGGTAGAGGCCTCTTACAAGGTGCTTTTCGGCGAAAAAGCGGTGCTCAACAACCGTACGCTCGGCGAGGATGACGTAGAATACAGTGAAACCAACAAGACGTATTTTGTACCGTTTAACTTTGTGACCTCGTTGCACCAGCCGGTGATCGATACCATTCACCGCAGAGGTAACGTGTATCAGGTGCGTATTGCCTTTGTATCCTCCGCAGATCTTGAGGTGGATGAACGCGGCAATACGATAGATCCGACCCCTGATATGGCGGCTTTTGCACAGATCTATGTATTGGAACGCGTTGACGGACAGTTTACCGTCACCGCTGTCGGCTCTGAAGCCGAAGAAGGAGGGCTTTTACAATGAAAAAAACGATTATTTTAGCGGTTGGCGTGGTCGTGATTTGCCTCGCCTTAGTGTTGACGCTTGTTACCTGCAGTGACAATGAAAGTGATACGCCTACAGGCACGGTTGACGGTGTTGTAACTACCACCACTACTACTGCAGGCGGTAACACCGAGCAAGCAGGCGGCGGACAAGAGAGTGGGGACGGTGAAATCAGCATTGATTTCAGCGATTTGCTGCCCGGTGGCGGTACCACGGCAAAGACGTCCTACGTGACCGTTACCGACGGAAAGGGCCAAGTGGTTACTACATATGTGCCTGTTACCGACAGCAAAGGCAGTACCAAGACCACGTACGTGGCTGTAACCGATGCGAAAGGCAGCACCAAGACCACCAATGTACCTGTGACAAATGCACAGGGCGCCACGAAAACAGATGCGCAAGGCAGTGTTGAGACAACGGTGGTAGCACAGACCACGGCTGTCGTACAAACTACGGCGGTTGCACAGACTACGGCGGTCACCGTGACCGACCCGACCACTACCACCACCAAAACGGAGGCTACTACGACCACCAAAGCTGAAACAGGCACGACAACCATCAATTATGATTCTATTGACGGTTGGTCAGATATTAAACCCCCGAAATAATGTATACTTGCATCCCCGTGTGCTGCGGCACACGGGGATTTTTTTTGTTTGTACACCGATGTGCTATTTATATATTTTCACTATATGTCATTTTGTACAAAAACGAAACCTGACGAATAGTAAAACTGCTATATTTCATAAGGGATATTGCCAAAACCCCCTTTATAGTATATAATATACCCAGATGATTATACACTTGCCATAGCTTTGCCCTTTTTTAAGGAAAACGGCTGATTTTGATGGCAAAACCGCCAAAAACATTCGTCGAAACCGGTCACTTTGACGAAAACCCGTTTTTCGGGGGTCACAAGTGTGTGATGTCTTGGAAAAGGACGGTCCGAACGGAACGGATCGTCAAAACACTTTTTCGAAAAAGGAGGGAGAGGTATGAACAAAACGATCACCATGTTTAGACGTATCGGCGCAATGTTGCTGTGCCTGTCTATGTTATGTGGCGTGATCATGAGCTCGATCGTTATGCCGACAATGGCAGCACCGGATAACACGGTGAAAACGTTCGACGTCAACTTTGCCGCCCTCGCGGCCTTGGTGGATAGCACCAAGTATACCGATGGCTTGTATCAGTCTACTGCGACCGATACTGCCGTTAACGAGTGGATGGATGCTCGTTTCGGTATTTTCGTCAACCGCGAAGGCAGCCGATACAAAGACAAGGAGTTTCTCGGTCAGGGCTCCTTCAGCGTTATCGGTTTTGAGGCATGGAGAAATGCGACCAGTGGTTTTTCGCCGCTTGTTGCCTTACAAACGGCGAAAATCATCCACTAAAACCCTTAAATTCACGGAGGTGAACAGAATGCTCAAAAAGAAGAAAGTGCTCAGCTTGGTACTGGCATTGGCGTTGGTCGTAGGTTCGATTGCGCCTTGTCTGGCCGCCTCTGAAGAATCTACCGGCAAAGCAAGCTTGCCTTCCGGTGAGTCTCCTTACACTTCCTCTTCTGTGAATGCATGGACCAACGAAAACTATGTGAAAGATGCATGGGTTCTGGATTGGGCCAATGCGAAAATCAATGATGCAGCTGTTACGGCTGAAAACGGCGCAGTTGCACTTGCACCCAGACAGGTATTGTCGTTCACGGTGCCGATTGCTGAAGACGGCACCTATGAGATGGCTGTTAAATTCTATCCGAAAGACGCTCTGTACATGGATTGTCTTATCGATATGAATGTTAACGGCGAGGAATACGTTTCTTCTCTGCCGATTTTGTGGGCAGATGCGTTTTCCGTATACGGAACCGACCGTAAAGGCAACGAACTGGTTCCCGAACAGTTGAGCATCACTGAGCCGTATCTTGATGTGCTCTGCAATTATCACGATACTGACTGTAATACTTTGACCTTTGATTGGAAAGCGGGTAACCAGACGGTAACCTTCTCTCCCGAATCACAGGATATGATGCTGGTTGGCATCTATGTGAAAAAAGTGTCGACCTTGCCGACCTATGCCGAGTATTTGGCAGCCAATGCAGGCAAGGCAGACGTTGCTGACGTCAAAGTGATTGAGGCCGAGGATTATAAAGTAAAATCCGACTCCTTTATCCGTGCTACCAGCCAGAAAAATGCGGCTTTGTATCCCTATGACACCTATCGTAAGCTGCTTAACGTTCTGGAAGGTGGTTCCTGGAGAGAATCCGGCCAGAAAATCTTGTGGGAATTCGAAGTGGAGCAGGACGGCTTTTATACGCTCGGTCTGCGTTATCTGCAGAATTCCGACACCAACAAAGCGGTGTATCGTACCGTTGAAATCGACGGTGTCGTGCCGTTTGCCGAATGGAAAACGGTGGCGTTCGAAAACACCGATACCAACAAATTTGCCAATAAAGTGCTGGACATCAACGGTGAACCCGCAAAGGTTTACCTGACCGCCGGCACTCACACCTTTGCCATGAAGGTCACTATGGGCCCCTTGGAAGAGGTATATGACGGCATCGTAACGTTGATGGAGGATATCAATGCCTTCGGTATGGATATCCAGAAGCTGACCGCAGGTCAGGTTGACCAGAACCGTACTTGGAATATGGATTACTATATGCCCAATGCGGTGACGGACATCGAAGTTTTCGCACAGCGTGTGGATGCGCTGTACGCAAAGCTGCAGGAAATCAGCGGAGACGAACCTGCGTATGCGGACAGTCTCAAATATGCTTCCGAATCGTTGCGTAAGCTGCTCAAAAAACCCAATCAGATTCCGAACAAAACCGACCTTATCAGCCAGGGCGATAACTCTGCCACCAAGTATCTCGGTAACGTTCTCGGCAGTCTGAACAGCATGCCGATGGCGGTTGACCGTTTCTACGTGGGTAACACCGAAAAACTCGATCCTGCCAACAGCAATGTGTTTAAGAACTTGGCTGAATCCATCAAATCCTTCGTATGGTCCTTCTCCGCAGATGCGGCAGAAGGCAGCTACACGGCTACCGGTGCGGAAAAGAGCACCGAGCTTACCGTATGGATTGCCCGTTCCGTGCCGTACGTACAGGTGCTGCAGCAGATCATTGATGCGGATTACAACTCTGTAAACGGTACGAGTATTCAGCTTTCCATTATGCCCAGCGAACAGAAGCTGGTGCTTGCCAACGCTACCAAGACCAATCCCGATATCGTTATCAGTGCGGCGATTGGTACACCGTTTAACTTTGCGGTGCGTGGTGCGGCGAAGAACCTGCTGGATTACCCGGATTTCCTGGATTTCTACAGCAAGCATTACAATATGGAAGCACTGGTGCCCTGTACCTTTAACGGTGGCGTTTACGGTGCGGCGGAAACCCAGGACTTTATGGTTCTCTTCTATCGCAAGGACATTATGAAAACCTTGGGATTGGAAATTCCGCAGACTTGGGATGACGTTAAATATATGATGCCCACCCTTCTGCGTTACAACATGAACTTCTACATTCCGTTATCTGCAAACTCCGCTTATAAAGCGTTTAACGTAACCAACCCGTTCATTACGCAGAACAACGCAAGCTATGTAACCGACGACGGTTCGGCGGCGGCATTTGATACCGATGAGTATCTCGATGCTATGACCGAAATGACCGAGCTGTATGAAATCTACGGTATGAACAGTGCGGTTCCCAGCTTCTACAACAGCTTCCGTTATGGTGAGATTCCGATGGGTGTTGCTTCCTTTGCAACTTACATCCAGCTGCAGATGGCGGCACCGGAGCTTGCGGGCAAATGGGGCATCGCTCTGTCGCCCGGCACCAAACAGGAAGACGGTTCTATCTTCCGTTATCAGCATGCAGCGGGTTCCGCTTGTATGGTATTTGATAACACCACCCGTGCCGATCAGGCATGGCACTTCCTGAAATGGTGGCTCGGCACCGACACGCAGGTGAAATACTCCTACATGATGCAGAGCACCTACGGTACAGAATACCGTTGGAACACCGGTAACCTGACTGCATTCTCGCAGTTGTCTTACAGCGAAGAAGATAAGGCGATTATCATGGAACAGTGGAAACACCAGAAGGAAATCACCTATCATCCCGCAAACTATATGATCGAACGTCAGACCAGTGACGTTTGGAACAGCGTGGTTGTTGACCACGAAAATCTGGTCGAGAAAATCGACCGTGCCACCCTTATCACTAACCGTGAGCTTATCCGCAAACTGGAAGAGTTCGGTTTCTGTGATGAAAACGGCAATATGGTAAAGGTCTATTCCATGAAGGGCTATGAAGACCTTATGAAAGCATTGGAAAACGCTAAGAAGGAGGGGGCTAATCCGTGAAAAAGCAAAAAGTAGCACGAATTGGCGGTAACAACCTGTTTACTCGTCATTCCACCCCGTTCCTTCTTGCTCCGTATGCGATTCTCTTTATCCTGTTCATCATTATCCCTGTTGTGGCGGCTATTTTCCTGTCGTTTACATACTATAACACGATTCAGGCGCCCCGCTTCATCGGTATTGAGAACTATATCAATCTGTTCACCAACGATGAGGTGTTTATGCAGTACGTTCTGCCGAACACCATCACCTATGCGGTTTGGGTAGGTCTCGGCGGCTATGTTATGGCTTTCCTGCTTGCGTGGTCGCTGTCCCAGATCACCCACCTGCCCCGCACCATCCTGGCGGTTATCATTTATTCTCCGTCCATGACCGGTGGTGTGTTGCTTTCCACCGTGTGGCGTGTCATCTTCGCAGGTGACAAATCCGGCTACTTAAACTACGTGTTACTACGATTCAACCTGATTGAAGAACCGATCGTTTGGTTGTCCTCTTCCGAACACCTTCTTTGGATTATGATCGTGGTTGCTTTGTGGAGTAGTATGGGTATCGGCTTCTTGTCCATGCTTTCCGGTATTATGAACGTCAACGAGGAGCTGTACGAAGCGGCTTACATTGACGGTATCAAAAACCGCTTCCAGGAAATCATTTACGTTACCATTCCTTCCGCTAAACCGCAGATGTTGTTCGGTGCAGTTATGGCTATCGTAAATACGTTCCAGAGTGCGGGTGTTGGTGTTTCGCTTTCCGGTGCAAACCCGACTCCCGGTTACGCCGGTCAGTTGATTGTTACTCACATCGATGACTATGGCTTCTTACGTTACGAAATGGGTTATGCGGCGGCAGTTTCCGTCGTGTTGCTTGTGGGCATCTACCTGTTAACGCAGGCGTGTAACAAGGTGCTCGGCAGTAGAGACGAATAAGGGAGGGATTGATGATGAAAAAAGAAAAACCCGTAAAGAAAAAGCATTATCGCTTGAAACGGAACGGCATCAATCCGCAGCACTTTACTGCAGGACAGTTAAAGTTCTATGCGTTCCTTATTCCGCTATGTATCTTCATGGGTATGCCGATCGTGTTCATTTTCATGAATGCGTTCAAGCCCCTTGACGAATTGTTTGCTTATCCGCCTCGCTTTTACGTGCGCAACCCAACCTGGGACAACTTTAACGCACTGTTTGCGATTTCGTCCACCAGTAACATTCCGGCTACACGTTATCTTTTCAACAGTATCATTTCCTCGATTTCCACCGTGCTTTGCACCCTGGTGATTTCCACAAGTGCAGGTTATGTGCTGTCGAAAAAACGTTTCCGTCTGCGCCCGGCGCTGATGGAAATCAATAACCTGGCTCTTATGTTCTGTTCGGTAGCGGTGGCGATTCCGCGTTACTTCGTTATCGCGAATATCGGCCTTCTCGACTCCTTCTGGGCGAACATTATCCCGCTTTTGGCAACGCCTACAGGCGTGTTCCTGGTCAAGCAGTTTATCGACGGCTTGCCGGATGCACTGATTGAAGCGGCTATCATCGACGGTGCCAATGACTATCAGATTTTGCTGAAAATCATTATGCCGCTGGTAAAACCCGCCTTGTCAACGCTAACCATTATGACCTTCCAGTCGGCGTGGGGTGCTACCGAGGCGTCTACAAACTTCATCAACAACGAAAGCTTGAAAACCTTTGCTTTCTACCTCTCCACCTTAAGTGCGAGCGGTACGGTTTCCGGTCAGGGCGTTTCCGCTGCGGCAACCTTGATTATGTTTGTACCCAACCTGGTCATCTTCATCTTTATGCAGTCCAAGGTTATGAGTACCATGGCGCATTCCGGTATTAAGTAAAGGAGGTTTTGTGACGTGCGAAAGAAAATAGCGGTTTTATTGGCTGTTTGCCTGCTGCTCGTTTTCGGTGCAACGACGGTGTCGGCAAGTGAAAACACCACTTACACCTACACCATCTCGGTTAACGACGGCTGGATACGTACACAAGACGCCTATATGCCGGGTAACATTTATATGCGTAACCTTGGTATGACTACCCCCGAGGACGTATTCATCGTAGACAAGACCCTGTTCGTTGCCGACACCGGCAACGGACGCGTGGTCGTATACAACATAGAAACCGAAGAAAGCTGGGAGTTTGGCAAGGACCTGCTTGTCAGCCCGCGCGGTTTGTATGTTACCGATAACGGTGATATCTACGTCGCGGACGGCGCAGGATTTGTGTACATCTTTGATAAAGATGCCAATTTGAAACAAACCATCGGCCGCCCGGACAGCTACCTGTACAGCGAGCTGTCTGAGTTCAAGCCGAAAAACATTGCGGTAACCACCGAAGGCAACATCTTTGTTTGTAGTGAAGGTTCCGCAGAAGGCCTTTTGCAGTTTGATGCGAAAGGCGAGTTCCAGGGATATTTTGCGGCGAACCGTAAATATCTGTCCTTTATGGAAACCATTGAAGATATGATTCTTAGCGAAGAAATGAAACAGGAACTCGTTTCCCGTCGTCCTCGCTCCATCTTCAACCTGGACATCAACGAGCGTGACCTGGTGTATACCATCACCCAGACCGACGAGTTTGGCTACTCCTGGAAAGCGGCTGCTTCCAAACAGGAAAACTGCTTGAAACAGCACAACTTGGCAGGTGTCAACATCCTCTCCCGTGACAAGTTCATGATGGACGAATGGAACTTTGTTGACGTAGCATCCGGTCTGTACGGTAATGCGTATGCACTGACCTACACCGGCCTTATCTATGAGTACGACAGCAACGGCGACCTTGTGTTCTCGTTCGGCGGTCGTGCGGTGTCCAACGAAAGAAACGGTATCTTCACCTACGCTATTGCGATTGAGGTGGACGAAGACGGTTTCGTATACGTTCTGGACAGAGAAAAAGCTTTCGTGCAGGTTTTCTATCCCACCGATTTTGCGGTTGCTACCCATCAGGCCATTTATGACCTGGAAAACGGCAACTACGAGGATAGTGAACAGACCTGGGGTGCGGTGCTGAAGCTTAACGGTATGTCCCGTATCGCCCACATGGGTTACGGCAAAACCTTGTTCCACCAGCAGCGCTTTGAAGAAGCACTCGAAGAGTTCCGTTTCGCAAGAAACCGTGAATATTATTCGGATGCCTTCTGGGAATTGCGTGATAAATGGATGAGTGAAAACATGGTATATTTCCTTATCGTGATTTTCATCGCCGTTATCTACTTCATCGTTTCTTCCCTTATCAAGAGAAACCGCCCCGTAGTGGTGGCGAAGGTGAAGGAAATCCCGAAAACCAAGGGTAAACGGTTCCTGCACGACATCACGTACTTTAAGTACATGCTTCGTCATCCGATTGACGGCTATTATTACCTGAAGCGTGGTCACGCAGGTTCTATGGGGTCTGCCGCACTGCTGTACTTCGTCATTTTTGCCGTCTATCTCGCCGATACGGTTTTCCGTGGCTTTATCTTCGGCTTTGCGGGTGTTGAAGAAACACCGATTGCGTTTATGGGCATTGCATTCTTTGTAGTTTGCTTCCTGTTTGTTATCGGCAACTACATGGTGGCATCCATCAACGAAGGTGAAGGTTCTCTCAAGAATCTGTTCATCATGCTCCCGTATGCCTTATCACCGTATCTGGTGATTACCCCCTTCGTGGTAGCTTCTACCTACGTGTTGACACAGAACGAAGGGTTCCTTGTAACGTTAGGTTGGACCATCGCTGTGGTTTGGTCTGCTGCGTTGATTTTTATCGGTCTTACCGAAACGCACAACTATTCCTTCGGTGATACCATTAAGAACGTTCTTTTGACCTTGTTCTTTATGGTGATTGCCATTATCGCCGCAGCAGTGTTGTATCTGCTGTGGGTACAGGTATTTACGTTTGTGCAGGATATCATTATGGAGGTGGCGTATCGTGTGCAGAACATCTAATGTAAAACGTGCATTGCTTGTGATTCTGTCGCTCGTGCTGGTAATCGGTTTACTGGCAGGCATAGCGGCAGGTGCAAAACGCGAAAAGAAAACCTTCGTCCTGCCGGATACCTCTTCCGCAGAGACCAGCACCAACCGTTATACACAGGCGAGCGCTGTAGCACAGCTGGCGGGCTCTCTGCTGAACACCGAGGGCTTCCAGAAGGTTGTTGAAAACGACAGCATGGAACTGTGGTTCCGTGAAGAAATCGACTCGATCCGCATTGTGGATAAAAAGAGCGGTTACGTGTGGGGCGAGCTTGCAAGCGATACGGTTGAAAGTCTGAATGACTATTGGGCGGTTATGGCCAACTCCATTCTCACCCTCGAGTATTATGACGAGAACAACACCGCTTACCAGATTAGCTTGTCCAACGATAACTTCACCTGCGAATATTCCTTCGATGACGAGCAGGATATCCTGCATTGTGATGCGTATGCGGAGAACATCGGTGTCGAGCTTGCTTTCGAGATCGCTCTGTTTGATGACCACTTTGACGCATACATTGTGGAAGACTCGCTCTATGAAGATTTCGACGATTGCAAGCTCTCGAAATTGTATTTGCTTCCCTTCTTCGGATGTAGTGAGCAGAAATCCATGGACGGTTATATCTTCGTGCCGGACGGCTCCGGTGCGCTGATGCGTTTTGACAACAATACCTTCTACTCCACCAAATATTCTGCAAAGGTATTTGGTCCCGATGCAGGTATTGATACCCTTACTGAGGTTAATGACCTGCTTGCGAAGCGTACTGACGACTATCTCGTAGACGTGTTCCGTGCCACCGTACCTGTATATGGTATCGTACATGGTGCAGAACAGTATGCGGCGATGACCGTTATTGCAGACGGTGTGGAATATGCGACCATTCAGGCGTCCTTGGCGGCTACCAACGTGCCGTATAACTACACCAATACCGTTTTTGAATACCGTCAGCTGTATTCGCAGCCGGTATCCAAATCCAATTCTGTTATTCTTCCGCAGGCGAAGCGTAACGACTTTAATCCGCGTCTTTCCATCTACCTGCTGTCGGGCGCTGAAGCGAACTACAGCGGCATGGCGGTGAAATACCGTGGTATGCTGGAAAAAGACGGCGTTTTGGGCAAAGAAGCTGCCACGCATAAGGACCAGATCCCGTTGCGCCTGGAAGTATTGGGTGCGGATGTGAAGGAAGGCTTCATTTTTAACAGTGTACAGACCTTCACCACCGCCTCTGAGGCGGCTGCCATGCAGAAAGCATTGGCGGATATGGGCATCAATAATCTGACAATGGTTATGCAGGGCTGGCAAAAAGGCGGCGTTAACGGCTACAGCTTTAACTCCTTCAAAACACAGCCGACCATTGGTTCCCTTGATGATCTTGCTGCACTGAGAGACGGTATTACTGCAGCGGGCGGCAAGTTCTTCCTGCAGAACAAGGTTGCTACCTTTAACGTAGATCAGGGAAGAATCTCCTACCTGGGCAACCAGACCATTTCCAAGAAAATTGCGTATTACCTGCGTGATAACACCGAGGTTATGTATCCGGAAACCTACGTTACCGCACCGAGTGTTGTGCTTCAGAAGCTGAAGAATTCGCTGACCGAATTGAACGGCTTTGACTGGAATCTGCCGCGCTTTGGTTCTGAAGTGTATTCGGAATATGAGCAGAATTCTACCACCACCCGTAAAGCGACACGCAGCATGTTCGAAAAAGCTGCCAAGAAGGTTGTAGATGCCGGCACCTCCATCTCTCTCAATAATCCCAATATGTATATGTGGGAATATTGTGAGGACATCTTCGATATTCCGATGATGAACAGCCAGTATCTGTTTGAAACCGACTCTGTACCGTTCCTGCAGATTCTCCTGAAAGGCCATATCAATTACTATGCGCCTTATGCAAACCAGGGCTTCTACACTACGGCTTGCACCTTGAAATCTATCGAATACGGTGCATATCCGTCCTTCCTGGTGATGGCGGCGGACAACGGTGGCCTTAACAAGACACCGATGGTGGACTACTTCTCGCTGAACTTTAATGACTGGAAAGGCACCATCAACACGGTGTATCCGAAGGTTAACGAAGGTCTTTTGGCGGTAGAAGGAGCCAAAATCACTGAGCACAAAGTCCTGCAGAAAGGCGTTGTGCGTGTGACGTATGATAACAATGCCGTGATTTACATCAACTACAACAGCGCTGAAGCGGTTGTAGAGGACGTAAAGATCCCGGGTCTGAACTTTGTTGTAGAAAGGGGTTAAGGGGCTATGAGCAAGAAAACAAATACACAGTCCGGCCTGACCATTCAACAAAGAAATGCGCTGAAAGGTTATGCGTTTATCTCTCCGTGGATCCTCGGTTTCGGTGTTTTTATCGCCTATCCGTTGGTTTACTCGATCATCTTAAGCTTGAACCAGATCAAACTGATTCCTACCGGCACGGAATATACCTGGAAAGGCCTGTTCTTCTATGATTATGCATTGAATCAGGCAACCGCCTTCCGTACGGCACTCACTTCGCAGGTAACGCAAATCTGCTATATGACACCTATTATTCTGGTGTTCTCGCTGATTATGGCCCTGCTGTTAAACGGCAAGTTCAGAATGCGTGCGTTCTTCCGTGGCTCATTCTTTATGCCGGTTATCATCATGAGTGGTCCCGCCATCAGCCAGTTGCTCACCAAATACACGGTAGACTTCTCCGAAGCATCTCCGCTGATTTTTGAGTTCTTGGGCAACCTGCCGCCTGTGCTGGCAACCCCTGCGGAATTTGTTTTAAACAACCTGGTGCTTATCCTGTGGTTCTGCGGTGTGCAGATTCTGATTTTCCTTGCCGGTGTCCAGAAAATCGGCACCGACCTCTACGAAGCGGCTTCCATTGACGGTGCCGGTGCGTGGGAGAAGTTCTGGAAAATTACACTGCCGCACCTGTCTCCGCTGATTCTGATCAGTGGCGTATATACCGTCGTGGATATCGCCAACTATTCCAAGGGTGCGGTCAACACGCTGATTAACGGTCAGATTTTCAATGCGAAGTATCTGTACAGTTATGCTTCGGCGATGGCTTGGATGTACTTCCTGGTAGTTGCGGCACTGTTGCTGGCACTGCTGCTGATCTTTAAATTCTTTGGAAGGAAGGCGAAGACTTGATGAAAAAGAAATACGATATCAACAAAGTTAAGCAGTTCTTCCTCGGAAACAAGGAAAAAAGCGGCTTCATTAAAATGTTCACCACCTATCTGGTGCTCATTGGTCTTGCATTCGTGTATCTGTATCCCATCCTGTACATGGTTGTGAACAGCTTCTTCTCGTCTGCTGACCTTATCGACCCTTCGGTTACGTGGATTCCGACGGGTTTCTACCTTGGCAACTTTATACAGGCGTATGAAACGCTTGTATTCGTGGAGAGCTTCGGTACCTCCGTCTTTATGGCGCTTATTCCGACCTTGCTCCAGCTGATTGCCACCTCTCTGGTCGGCTTCGGTCTTGCCCGTTTTGAGTTTCCGCTCAAAAAATTGTGGCTTGTACTGATTATTGCTGCATTTATGATTCCGACCATGGTTATGACCATTCCTCGCTACACCATGTACTATGCGTACGGCATGTTGGAAACCGTTTGGCCCTTCTTCGTGCCGGCGGCGTTTGGTCAAGGTATCCGCAGCACCATCTTTATTCTGATTTTCTATTCGTTCTTTACCAGCTACCCTGTTTCGTTTGACGAAGCAGCAGAGCTTGACGGCGCAGGTAAGTTCAAAATCTACTACAAGATTGCATTGCCTGCAGCCAGCGGCGCTATCATTTTGTGCGTGCTGTTCAGCTTCGTTTGGTACTGGAATGAAACCACCGACTTAAACCTCTTCTCTCCGAACATCAAAACGTTGCCCAAACGTTTGCAGGAGTTCTCCCAGAAGTTCGCAGAGCTGTACGGAGAATCCGGCGGAGAAGCAGGTGCGGCAGGTGCGGATTCCACCAACCGTTTGAACGAATCTGTGTCTTTGGCAGGCACCCTGCTTTCCATCTTGCCGACCGTTGTTCTGTATCTTGTTTTGCAGAAACAGTTTGTCGAAAGCGTGGAACGCTCGGGTATCACCGGTGAATAAAAAACATAAAAAAACCCTTGCGGTTTATACCGCAAGGGTTTTTTACTGTGAAAAAAGCATCGCAGTGTTGGCTGCGATGCTTTTCTTAGCGGTTTTAGTATTTCGAAATTGCGTTTTTCAGGTACGGACCGTCATCGGAAATCTTGTTTACATGGGGACAACCTGTTTCTTCACGGTAGATGGGGTTTACAAAACGTATCGCATTTTTAATGATAGTCTGTACCGGGGGTTGATAGAAGGTGGGGTAGGACTCGTGACCCGGCTGGAAGTAGAAAATCTTACCGTTGCCACGTTCATACAGACAACCCGAGCGGAACACTTCGCCGCCGCTGAAATTGCCGATCAGCAGAAGCTTGTCGGGGGTGGGGATAACAAACGGCTCACCATAGGTTTCTTCCGCTTCCAACTCGAAATAGCGGTCAATACCCTTGGTGATAGGATGAGAAGGTTCGATAACCCACAGCACCTCGTGGTCATCGCTTTCACGCCAGGTCAGGTGGCAGGAAGTGCCGAGCAGATAGCGGAAGGGTTTCGAATGGTGTGCAGAATGCAGGCAGATAAGACCCATGCCGCCGAGCACGGCATCTCTGACCAAGTAAGCGACCTCATCGGGCACTTGATGGTGACGCATATGACCCCACCAAATAAGAACGTCGGTTTCATCCAGGATCTCTTTGGTGATACCGCAATTTTCATCGTCGAGGGTAGCGGTTTTTACCACAATATCCTCTTCTTTGCCGAGAAACTCGGCAATAGCACCGTGGATACCGTTGGGGTATACCTTAGCAATGGCTTCCTCGGCACGTTCGTGATAATATTCGTTCCAAACCAATACACGAATCATACTTTTTCCTCCGTTTTTTATAATTTTTCCACTTTCATTATAGACAACAGCAAAGGAATATGCTATCATTTTTTTGGGTAAAAATATCGTTTTTTTGTCATGGGAATGGTGATAGACATGGCGTTTTATGAAGAAAAAGCCAAACGCAACGGCGTGGTGATGCCGATTCAGTGTATACGGATGGAAATCGAGAACACCGGTCGTGTTGCGATACGACTGCATTACCATGAATATACGGAATTGCTGTTTGCCATCGATGGAGAGGGCCTGGTATATGTCGGTGATACCGTCTATCCGTTCAAAGCAGGCGATATGATCATCGTGCCGACGGGGGAGCCCCACGACGTGAGATCCCCGCAGAGCTCGCTGTCGTATATAGTTGTAAAGTTTTTACCGCAGATACTACGCGCGGACGAGGAAACATTTTCGGAATACAGCTATACAGCGTTGCTGTTGGAAAACGCCGACGACAGACAGCTGTCTTTTTCCGATGAAGAGCTGGGAGAAACCGATATCCCTAATTTGTTCGCGCACTTAATACAAGAATGGGATGCACAAAGGTTCGGTTATGAATTGAGTTTGCGCGCAGACGTCACCTTGATTTATCTGTATATATTACGGCGGTGGCGTAAAAACAATTTTTCTTTGATGCAAGCGGTGAAGGAAGAAGGTCAGTACGAGCTGTTACAAAAGGCCATTTCCTTTGTAAAGGAACATTATGCCGATCTTACTGAGAAGGATGTTGCCGACGCCTGCGGCGTCAGTGCAGCGTATTTTTCACGTGTGTTTAAGAGAACAATGAAAGTATCGTTTTCTGCATATCTCGCAGGGGTGCGGTTGCGTGAAGCACGGCGACTGTTATTACTCACCGAGCACAGTGTGACCGATATTGCCCAGACGGTCGGATTTTCCACCGCATCGTATTTTATCAGCCTGTTCCGCAAAGAACACAATATGACCCCATACCAATATCGCCGCACCAACCGTGGTTAATATCACACAAAAAACGCCCCCATTGCCCCGGGGGCGTTTTTTGTGTTCTGTTTTTGGCAAAACGGAACGAAAAGCGGGCGAAAAGGAACAATTTTCTGCCGCTTTTGGTAAACAACATCTTGTGGTGTAACCACAAGATATGGGGGCCTTTTACGGGCCTTGTATTCCCGAAAAAGTAAAATTATACCGAAAAATGTATTGAAATACGGTGTTTCACAGGGGATATCCTGTCGATGTGTGGTATTTTGTGATGTATCGTGCGTGAAACAATATATTCCAATGTATTTTTATTCTAACACAATATATTGTGTTTTGGGGTTGACAAAAACCATATATGATGCTACAATTGGTATTGCTCCCACTACGTGACAAGGAGGTATGGCAATGAATATTCAAGGGTTTCAAAAAATGACGTTGCTGGACTTCCCCGGGCAGGTGGCTTGTACGGTTTTTACCGGCGGGTGTAACCTGCGTTGCCCGTTTTGTCACAATGGTGGTTTGGTACGCACACCCACGATGTATGTGAATCGGCAAGAAGAGGTTCTTTCGTTTCTGAAACAAAGGCGTGGGATTATAGACGGTGTGTGTGTGACCGGCGGCGAGCCGCTGTTGCAACCCGATCTGACCGATTTTTTGCGTGCCGTTAAGGAACTCGGGTATCTTGTAAAGCTGGATACCAACGGCAGTCTGCCTGACAGACTGCGCCGTCTGCTTGCCACGGGATATGTGGATTATGTGGCGATGGACGTAAAAAGCTCTTTGAAGAATTATGCTCTTGCGATCGGCGGGGACACCGATGCGGCAATCTTCAAAGAAAGCATTGATCTTTTAAAAAGCGGCGTGGTGCCGCACGAATTCCGCACTACGGTGGTAAAAGGAATTCATACAGCGGCGGATATTGAAGATATCGCCAAAATGTTGGGGCGGGAAGAGGCGTTCTTCCTGCAGACCTTCAAGGATTCGGGCGACCTGCTCGGAGAGGGCTGTGCGGCATTCTCTGCCGAAGAGATGCACGAACTGTTAAAAATTGCACAGCAGCACATACCCAAAGCCGCACTGCGCGGCACCGATTAAAAAACTAACAAGAAGGAGAATGCATTATGTATCGCGTAAACAAACGAGACGGCAAAATTGCGGAGTTTGACATTGCAAAGATTACTGACGCTATCAAAAAGGGCTTTGAAGCGTGCGAAAGAGAATTCAACGACAACATTATTGACTTTTTGGCACTGAAGGTGACCGCGGACTTCGAACCGAAGGTACACGACGGTTTTGTAGACGTGGAGGATATTCAGGACAGTGTGGAAACCGTGCTTGTACAGGCAGGTTATGCGGACGTGGCAAAGGCGTACATTCTGTACCGCCGTCAGCGTGAAAAGCTCCGTAACATGAAATCCACCATTCTGGACTACAAAGACCTGGTTGACCAGTACGTGAAAAACCTCGACTGGCGTGTCAAGGAAAACTCCACCGTTACCTATTCGGTCGGCGGTCTGATCCTTTCCAACTCGGGTGCTATCACTGCGAACTACTGGCTGTCCGAGATTTATGACGACGAAATTGCCAATGCGCACAAAAATGCGGATATTCATATCCACGACCTGTCCATGCTGACCGGTTACTGTGCAGGTTGGTCCTTAAAACAGCTTATCGAAGAAGGCCTTGGCGGTGTTGGCGGCAAAATCACCTCCGCTCCTGCAAAGCACCTGGCTACCCTTTGTAATCAGATGGTAAACTTCCTCGGCATCATGCAGAACGAATGGGCGGGCGCACAGGCGTTCTCCTCCTTCGATACCTATCTTGCTCCCTTTATCAAAACCGATAACTTGAGCTATGATGCAGTGAAAAAATGCATCGAGTCCTTCATTTACGGCGTCAATACCCCCAGCCGTTGGGGTACCCAGGCACCGTTCTCCAACATCACGCTTGACTGGACCGTACCGCACGACCTGGAAGACGAATACTGCATCGTCGGCGGCAAACGTATGGATTTCAAATACGGTGATTGTAAAAAGGAAATGGATATGGTGAACAAAGCGTTCATCGAAATCATGATTGAAGGCGATGCCAACGGTCGTGGCTTCCAGTATCCTATCCCGACCTATTCCATCACCCGTGACTTTGACTGGGCGGACACCGAAAACAACCGTTTGTTGTTCGAAATGACCTCCAAGTACGGCACACCCTACTTCTCCAACTACGTCAACAGCGATATGGAGCCCTCCGACGTACGCAGCATGTGCTGCCGTCTGCGTCTGGACCTGCGTGAGCTGCGTAAAAAGTCCGGCGGCTTCTTCGGCAGCGGCGAATCCACCGGTTCTGTCGGCGTTGTTACCATCAATATGCCGCGTATCGCTTACCTGTCCCAGACGGAAGAAGAGTTCTACAAACGTCTTGATCATATGATGGACATTGCGGCACGTTCGCTCAAAATCAAACGTACCATCATCACCAAATTGTTGGACGAGGGTCTGTATCCCTACACCAAACGGTACCTCGGTACGTTTGCAAACCACTTCTCCACTATCGGTCTTGTGGGTATGAACGAAGCGGGTCTTAACGCAAAATGGCTCCGCAAGGATATGACCCATCCCGAGACCCAGAAGTTTACGCAGGATGTGCTCAACCACATGCGTGAACGTCTCTCCGACTACCAGGAGAAATACGAGGATCTTTACAACCTCGAAGCGACGCCTGCGGAATCCACCGCATTCCGTCTTGCAAAGCATGACCGCAAATATTATCCCGACATCATCTGTGCTTCCGACGGTGAAACGCCTTACTACACCAACTCTTCGCATCTGCCGGTTGGTTACACCGACGATATCTTTACCGCTCTGGACATCCAGGACGAGCTGCAGACGCTGTACACCTCCGGCACGGTATTCCATGCTTACATCGGCGAAAAACTGCCCGACTGGAAAGCAGCGGCAAACATTGTGCGTAAGATTGCGGAAAACTATCGCCTGCCGTACTATTCGCTCTCTCCCACATACTCTGTATGTAAAGAGCACGGCTATCTGGCGGGTGAACAGTTCACCTGTCCGCATTGCGGCAAAGAAGCCGAAGTATACAGCCGTATTACCGGTTACTACCGTCCTGTTAAAAACTGGAACGTTGGTAAAGCGCAGGAATACAAAGAGCGCCGCACCTACAACATTGCCACCTCCGTGCTTACCCACGAGGGCCCGCGCGGTGGCAACGAAGAGACCGTAGAACAGACTGCGAATGTTCTGGCTGACGGCATCTACCTGTTCGCATCTGCTACCTGCCCCAACTGTAAGATTGCCGAAGCACTGCTTACCAAAGCGGACATCGGTTTCCAGAAGCTGCTTGCCGAAGAAAACGTTGCACTGACCGAATCCCTCGGTATCAAACAGGCACCCACCCTCGTTGTGGTAAACGGCGGCGAAGCGGAAAAATACGTATCTGTTGCAAACATTAAAAAGTTTATGCAGACCGTAAAATGCTAATCAAATGAATACGGGCGGCTACTTGCCGCCCGTATTATCTGTTATGGAGTGAATGATATGTACGATTTGATTGTTATCGGTGCAGGTCCTGCGGGCCTTACTGCCGCTTTGTATGCCCGCCGAGCAGAAAAAAGCGTGCTGATTTTGGAAAAAGGCGCTTTCGGTGGTCAGATCACCTTCTCCCCGAAGGTAGAAAACTATCCCGCATTTGAAAGTGTCAGCGGTACCGAGCTTGCCGATAAAATGGTAGAGCAGGTGTTGGCACAGGGTGCTGACGTCGAGGTGGAGACGGTGACGGGTATTACCGACAACGGAGATACCAAAACCGTTTTGACCGAAGAAGGCAGTGCTTATGAATGTAAAGCGGTGATTATTGCTTGCGGTGCCAAGCATCGTCATTTGGGTGTTCCCAACGAAGAAAAGTTCATCGGGGACGGCATTTCCTTCTGTGCCGTTTGCGACGGTGCTTTTTATAAAAATAAAACGGTCGCATTGGTCGGTGGCGGCAACTCTGCATTGCAGGAAGCGATTTTGCTGAGTGAGAGCTGTAAAAAAGTGTATGTTTTACAAAACCTCGACTTTTTGACCGGCGAAAAACGCTTGCAGGATATTCTTGCTAAGCGTGGTAATGTAGAAATTGTCACCGGTACGGTTGTTTCCGAAATCATCGACGGTGATACATTCAGCGGTGCGATTATCGAGAAGGTTGCAGACGGCAGTAAAGAAACCTTACTGCTTGACGGTATGTTTGTGGCTATCGGTCTTGTGCCTGAAAACACCGCATTCCAAAACGTGGTAGCCCTTGATGAACGTGGCTATGCCGATGTCGGTGAGGATTGTACCACCGCAACCGCAGGTGTGTTTGTGGCAGGTGACTGCCGTCGCAAAGCGGTACGTCAGGTAACCACCGCAACGGGCGACGGTGCAACCGCTGCTATCGCCGCTTGCAGATATATGGACGGATATTAAATAATGGCACCTTGTCTGAAGGGGGCTGGCAAAACCGTAGGTTTTGACCGGGGGAGTGGGAAGGATGAACGATCAATCCCTCCACCACCGCTAACGCGGCGGTCCCCCTCCCTTTAGGCAAGGGAGGCACAAAAAAGAGCAGATGCACAACTGTGCATCTGCTCTTTTTGTGCTTTTATTTCACCCAAACAGAGATTTTGTTAGCGGTGAAGCTGTCACCGCCCACATACACTTCAAACTCACCCTTTTCAACGGTAAAGGTGCCGTCTTCCAAATAGAAGCCGAGTTGTTTTTCGCCTAATGTAAAGGTGAAGGTTTTGGTTTCACCTGCGGTGATAAGTGCTTTTTCGAATGCTTTTAGCTCACGCATCGGGCGCAGTAACGATGCGGCTTTATCACGGATATACAGCTGCACCGTCTCTTTGGCATCGACAGCACCCGTATTGGTCACGTCTACCGTAACGGTGAAGGTATCGCCGTTTTTGAGCGCATCGAGCGAGATTTCATTGGTGTTC
>JAZNXY010000020.1:0-12502 GCA_045594105.1 Acutalibacteraceae bacterium
CGGCGGCTGGTACCCCGTACAATTTTATGCAAGGTCATCTTATCGACCGCTGTGGTATAGCGATTAAATACCACCAATTCACAGGTGTTCAGTTTATCTACAACCAATGACCGCATATTGGCGTTATATGTCACAAACGTATTGGCATCCGCAAACATAAACTCCTGATAAATAACCCAGTTTTTCGGCATATTTTCGAACAATGCCGCTAACAGCCACATGCCGTTATATTCCACAATAACACGCTTACAATTATTCTTCTTCAACCACGCAGTCAGATTGTCCGCCGTCAGCTCAGACGGGTCTTCCACCGTCTGCATATATACGTGCGGAGAAGCAAAACGGGAAGCATCGTACTCTTCCTCCCCCTCCTCACACAATAACAGCAGTGTTCTTTCCCCTGCATTAAAGCGCTTATCTTCCAGGGTTTCTTGTATAAACCGTGTTTTTCCGGCTTCCAAAAAACCGGTAAAGACGTATACAGGTACTTCCATCAATTATTCTCCCAACTTAAACAGTTTAACAAGTTCTTCTTCTTTGATATCGGCACCGATAACACAAATTTTACCGATAACGTCTGCAGTACCGAAACGCACATCCGCTTCTCCGGGCACATAATCAAAATGCAGCCATTTACCGTCCGCACCCGCTACAATACCCTTTGCACGTAGCACCATACCAAAGGATGCCGCATCATCGAGAGAAGTAACCATTGCAAGCAGTTCTTCTTTGTCGTATTTACGGGTGGTTTCTCTTCCAAAGCTGGTAAACACCTCATCGGCATGATGATGGTGATGTTCATGCTCATCACAACAGCACCCGTGCTCATGATGATGTTCATGCTCATGATGATGTTCATGTTCATGATGATGTTCATGTTCATGATGATGTTCGTGTTCATGGTGATGTTCGTGTTCATGGTGGTGTTCGTGCTCGTGACGATGTCCGCAGGTCGGACAAACATCCTGCTCCTCCAGCAATTCGGCGAGCGCTTCAGACAAGGTGTGCTTATGCTCCATAGCATGCACCATTTGTGCACCGTCAAGCTGATTCCACGGTGTCGTCATCACCGCAGCATGCACGTTGTGTTCACGGATTAAAGAGAGTGCACCCTCCAATTTACTGTCATCCAAAGCATCTGTGTGGCTCAACACGATAGCATTGGCATGTGCAATCTGGTCACCGAAAAACTCACCGAAATTCTTCATGTACATTTTGCACTTTTTGGCATCCACCACCGTGGTAAACGTGTTCAGCACAACATCTTCCGCATGGATATCCCGCACAGCACGAATAACATCGCTGAGCTTACCGACACCCGACGGCTCAATCAAAATGCGGTCAGGCGTATATTCCGCAAGCACCTTCTTGAGCGCCTCGCTGAAATCACCGACTAAGCTACAGCAAATACAACCGGAGTTCATTTCGGTAATTTCAATGCCTGCTTCCTGCAAAAATCCGCCATCAATACCGATTTCACCGAATTCATTTTCAATCAAAACCAGTTTTTCGCCTGCATAGGCCTCTTTTATCAATTTTTTTATAAGTGTCGTTTTACCTGCACCCAAAAATCCGGAAAAAATATCAATCTTTGTCATAATACACCTACATCCTTTCCACAGCAGTATACACCTGAAAGCCCTAAAAAGCAACTGTAGCACAGAAACTTTTTGTGTTTTTGCGGAAATACTTTGACAAATACGTGTATTTCTGTATAATAAATGTGTATGTTTATATTCGGTCAACATTTATCTTGGAAGGCGAATAACATGAAACGAAGTGACAACAAAAAACTACTGACTGCCGCAGTATCTATATGTGCGGTTTTCGCCGTTATCGGTTGCGTGTTTATGTATCGTTCCGTTTCCGAACAAAATGTTCCCACCTCGGTTATATCTGTTGTGTCACAAAAAACGAACGATCCCGCAGTAACGACCACAACGTCGTCTGCACCTGTTACCACCGTACAAAAACGTTCGTTTTCCTGGAGTACGGCAGATGAACAACGTGTAACCGCTATGCTTAAGGAATATGCAGGACAAGTTTCTTTCTATTATGAAGATTTGGATTCGGGATATACATACCTCTACAATGCCGAGCACTCCTTCTTTGCGGCAAGCTTGATGAAAGCACCGTTTTGTATGTATATTCTGCAATTGGCATCGCAAGGAAAATGTAACCTTGCGCAAAAAGTCACCTATACAGCTGCTTTTCAGTCCGCTGGCACAGGCATTATCAAAAATGCCGCTTTTGGAACGGAGTATACCATACAGCAGCTCATAGAATACACCATTCGATACAGCGACAATGCCGCTTTACGTATGCTGCGTTCTGTGTTCTCTGTAGACGGATTCAAATCCTTTGCCGCCTCTATTGGCATTACCGACACCGCCTCTATCGGACTCATTACCAACAGCAAAATCACCGCAAAAGATGCGGCTGTTTATATGCACGCTATCTACGATTTTATTAAAAAGGATACAACATACGGGGCGATGCTGTACGAATATATGACCCACACACGCAATCCTATGTTTTATTCCACCTATCCGCTTATCAGAAAATACGGTTGGGCTGATGCGTCCTTCCACGATATGGCAATTGTCGACGCACCACATCCGTATATACTGATACTGTTTACCGATCATGAAGACGGTACGGCAGGTGACTTTGCGATGTTCCGCAACGTTGCCAACAATGTAGAAAAATTATCCGGCCAACCGGACGAAAGATAAGGAGACTAAATATGTTTACAGACGAACTGAAAAACTATGATGCAGAAGTGTTCGCCGCTTGCGACAGAGAATTCAAAAGACAACAGCACAATATTGAGCTCATTGCCTCTGAAAATATTGTTTCCAAAGCGGTTTTACTTGCTGCAGGCAGTGTTTTAACCAATAAATACGCAGAGGGTTATCCCGGAAAACGCTATTACGGCGGTTGTGTCTATGTTGACGAAGTGGAAGAAATTGCAAGACAGCGTGCTTGTCAATTATTCGGTGCAGACCACGCCAATGTGCAGCCGCACAGCGGTGCCAGTGCCAACCTTGCGGTATTCTTTGCGTTATTACAGCCGGGCGACACGGTTATGGGTATGAATCTTGCTCACGGCGGTCACCTCTCCCACGGTTCTCCCGTAAATATTTCCGGTAAATATTTTAACATCGTCCCTTACGGCGTCGACACTGCAACCGGCTATATTGATTACGACGAAATGCGTAAAATCGCTGTAGAAAACAAACCAAAACTGATTGTTGTCGGTGCGAGTGCGTATCCCCGCGTGATTGATTTTGCAAAATGTCGGGAAATCGCCGATGAGGTCGGTGCTTATCTGATGGTAGATATTGCACATATTGCCGGTCTTGTGGCAGCGGGCTTGCATCCCAATCCTGTTCCCTATGCCGACGTTGTTACCACCACTACCCACAAAACACTACGTGGTCCCCGTGGCGGTATGATCCTTTGCAAAGAAGAATTGGCAAAGAAAATTGATAAAGCCATTTTCCCCGGCATTCAGGGCGGTCCTTTGATGCACATCATTGCTGCTAAAGCGGTTGCACTCGGTGAAGCATTGACCGATGAGTTCAAAACCTATCAGCAGAATATTGTTAAAAATGCAAAGGTGCTTTCCGAAGCACTTGTAGCGGAAGGTCTCAAGCTTGTTTCTGACGGTACCGACAATCACTTAATGCTGCTCGACCTTCGCGGAACCGGTGTTACCGGCAAAGAATTGGAGCACCGTCTTGATGCCGTACACATCACCGCTAACAAGAATGCTATTCCCGATGATCCCGAAAGCCCGTTTGTGACAAGCGGTGTCCGTATCGGAACTCCTGCTGTCACCTCTCGTGGCTTCGGTGAGGCTGAAATGCGTAAAATTGCGAAATGGATTGCTGACGTTATACGTGATTTTGAAGGCAACAAAGACCGCATAACACAAGAGGTTATCGCCCTTTGCGAACAGTTCCCCATTTATAACGATTAATTTTTAAGATTTTTTGCATAACCGTTCGCCCCCTCGCACATACTATCAGCGGAGAAAAAATCTCCGCTGAATAAAGGGGTGATTGGTATGCTGGACAGACTGGCTTTACTGCTGGTAGTTATCGGTGCGCTCAACTGGGGTAGCGTAGGACTTTTTCAGTTTGATATTGTGTCCTGGCTTTTCGGCGGCGCAGATTCTCTTATCAGCCGTATTATCTTTACGCTGGTCGGTCTTGCGGGACTTTGGTGCATCTCGCTATTTTTCAGAAGACGCAACGAAGTTATCGAAAGAGACTAAAGGCAAAACAAAAACGCCATCGTTTTCACGATGGCGTTTTGCTTTTTATATACCTTATTTCGCTTCAACAAGTGCTTTGGTATCACGAGCGATAACCAATTCCTCGTTGGTGGGAATTACGAAAGCACGAACGGTAGAATCCTTTGTGCTGATTTCCACTTCTTCACCACGGGAGTGATTGGCTGCTTTATCCAGCTTCACACCGAGATACGCAAGAGAATTGACGATATCTTCACGGATTTCTTCGCAGTTTTCAGCAATACCTGCGGTAAATACGATAGCATCTAAGCCGCCGAGTGCGGAAACGAAGCCACCGACAATTTTAGCGACCTGATAGCTGCGCATTTTCCAGAACAACTCAGCACGGTCGTGGAACTCGTGGGTCGGATCGGAAATCGCCGCACGGATATCACGGTCGTCGCCGGAGAAGCCGGAGATACCGAGCATACCAGATTTTTTGTTCATCAGGTTATCCATCTCTTTGGGAGACAGATTTTCTTTGTCCATAATATACGTAACAACCGACGGGTCAATGGAGCCGCAGCGGGTACCCATCAGCATACCGTCGAGAGGGGTCAGACCCATAGTAGTGTCGATACATTTACCGTCTTTGATAGCGGAAATGGAGGCACCGTTACCGATATGGCAGGTGATAATACGGGTTCCTTCTGTTTTGCCGAGCAATTCACAGCACCGTGCGCTTACAAAGCGGTGAGAGGTGCCGTGGAAGCCGTAACGACGAATAGCATATTTCTCATAGTATTCATACGGCACACCAAACATATATGCCTCGGGCGGCATGGTCTGATGGAAAGAGGTATCAAATACTACAACCTGCGGTACATCAGCACCAAACGCATCAATAGCAGCACGAATACCCTGCACGTGTGCCATGTTGTGCAACGGTGCCAAAGCGGCAAGTTCTTCGATCTGGTCTACAACTTCAGGTGTTACCATAACCGAACGATCGAATTTATCGCCACCCTGCACGATGCGGTGACCGATAGCGGAAACCTCAGCCAAATCGTTGATAACCTTGCCCTCACCAGAGGTCAGCGCCTGTTTTACCTGTTCAAACGCAACCGTATGATTCGGCATATCGATTTCTACGGTTTTTGCATAACCGTCAGCGGTTTTATGGGTGAAAACACCACCGTCGCCGATACGTTCGCAGTTGCCTTTTGCCAACATTTTTTCGCCTTCCATGTCAATAAGCTGATATTTCAGCGAAGAACTACCGGCATTAATAACCAATACCTTCATTTTTTTCCTCCATACCTTCCCAAATGGGATATTTTAGTGTATAATATTACCAAGGGTTAGTATATACCCTTTTTTCACGCATTTCAAGTGTTTATTCACAACTGAGGTGATTTTTTATGAGAATAGCAGGTATCATTGCGGAATACGATCCTTTTCACAACGGACACGCATATCACATAGCCGAAACATGTGCGGCAGGTGCAGAATATGTTGTGGTGGTTTTAGGCGGTCACTTCACCCAACGAGGCGAACCCGCCCTGCTCACCAAAACCGACCGTGTACGTATGGCATTGGCAAACGGTGCGGATCTTGTTGTGGAAATGCCGCAACCGTTTGGGTTGTCCTCTGCAGAAGGTTTCGCACGAGGCGGCATCGCCCTTTTGGATGCTATGGGCTGTGTAGATACTGTCAGCTTCGGCAGTGAATGCGGCGATGTACAGCTTTTATCCGAAATCGCAGCTGTTATGCAGGGTGACCCCTTCAAAGCCGCTTTACATGAGGCCCTGGAAGAAGGCATGTCGTATGCCGCGGCACAAGAAAAAGCACTCAAAAATATTACAAACGACGATTATGCGACCGTTCTTTCTGCACCGAATAATACACTCGGTCTGGAATACTGCAAAGCTCTGTCGGCATTACAGTCCCATATACGTCCCTACACCGTAAAACGCACAGGTGCGGCACACAATACTGCCGCTGATAACGGGACATTTACCTCCGCAAGTCATCTTCGTGAATGCGTCAGGAACGGACAATGGCAGGAAATCCTTCCCTTTTTGCCCAAAAGCAGTCTTGATATTTTGCAGAATGCTAACATTTGCGGTCATTGTTATACGGACAGTCGCATATACGACCGCATTCTTCTCGCAAAATTACGCACGATGTCCCGTGAGGATTTAGCGACCTTACCGTTTATAAGCGAAGGCCTCCAAAACCGTTTATACGAAGCCATACGCACGCAAAGCTCGGTTGACAGCATCATCGATGCCGTCAAAACAAAACGGTATCCTTTGGCACGTCTGCGTCGTATCCTTGCTTGCGCATATTTGGATTTGAAAGCAGAAGATCTCCCGTTGTTGCCATCCTACATCCGTATTCTCGGCATCGGTGAACACGGTGCCCAAGTTTTGAAAGAAACAGCAAAAAGCGCCCGTTTGCCGCTGTTCACCGATGCAAAACAGCCGCCTGCAGACGCTTTTTCCGAAAAAATGTTTCATCTTGAATGTAAAGCAAGTGACCTTTACGGTGCTCTGCTGCCTTTTTCCTCTCTATGCGGAGAAGAGTTCAGACGTGGCATGCTTCGTCATCCGTAGGAAATGCAATACCTGCTGCTTGTCGCATGGCAAACATACAGTCGCATACATCCATCGCCAATTGCTTGTGATACAAATACGTGTCATCTGCACCGCTTTGTACCCACCCGGCAAATGCAGCGATTTCCCTGCCCATTAACACATCCTTGGCTTCAGTGCCCCACACCTGTTGTGGGGCTTTTTCATTGAGATACAGCACAATATCTTCCAACTTAGAAACAGAGGATACCGTGACCGAGCCCTTTGTACCGACAATTTCTGACGGTGCTCTTCCCTGCCCTGTCTTTGAATAGGTCAACACCGCCTGCATATCGGGGTATTGCCACACAGAACAACCTGCACCGTCAGCACCTGTTGTCAAGAAGGACGCAGTTGCTGTTATCGCTTGCGGTTTCCCGAACAACAACAAAGTGGGATATACACAGTAGACACCTAAATCCTGTAACGTTCCCGCCTCTAACGCAGGATTGAAAATATTTGGTGTCTCCCCTGCGTAATACTCCGGCATCCTGGTCGATAATTGTGAAAAATCGAAATGTACCAAGGAAATGTCTCCGATTGCCTTCACGGCATCTTTGAAAAGCTGTAGCTGCGGTTGGAAAAGCAACATAATCGCTTCCGCAAACAAGCAGCCGTGTTTTTCTGCTAACGCAAACGTTTCCCGCAGCTGTTCAGGGTGTGCGGAAAGCGGTTTTTCACAAAAAACGTGTATGCCGTTACGTAAAAACACCTGTGCTTGGTGTAAATGTGCCACGTTGGGACTGGCAATATATACCATATCTACCACGCCGGAAGACGCCATAGCTTCGAGCGATGTAAAGGTATACGCCGCACCGTGTTTCTCTGCATATTCTTTTGCACGCAGTTCGGTGCGGGAATATACCGCTGTCAGCTCTAAAAAATCATATCGCTTTGCACCCGTTATCATAGTATCGGTAATGCTGCTGCTTCCCACTACACCGTAACGTATTTTTTTGTTTGCAGACATAACTCTCATCCTTTCGGGTATGTTAAACTCGGGTGATTTTGTGAACGAAAAGGTCAATGGAGATATCTGGAAGTACCCCGTCATAGGCGCCTTGGCTGGTATTGCTAATGGCATTTTCGGCGCAGGCGGCGGGCTTTTTTTGGTGCCGTTGTTTATCAGCTGGATAAAAATGGAGGAAAAAAAGGCCTTTGCCACCTCTGTTGCTGTTATTTTTCCGCTGTCCCTAGCTTCGCTCGTTGTTTTTATATTACGTGGTGAAAATATTGTTTCCACCGCCTTGCCGTATGTCTTTGGCGGCATACTTGGCGGCTTGGTCAGCGGCAAACTGTTTCGTCAAATATCTGTCGTTTGGTTGCACCGTCTGTTTGGATTTTTATTGCTTTACGGTGCATTTCGTTCATTACTTTCATAATGGCGGGGATGTAATATGATAAACGTAATCGTAGGTTTTTTAACAGGTATTATCAGCGGCTTTGGTGTGGGCGGCGGCTCACTCCTCGTGCTGTATTTAACGATGTTTGGCGGCGTAGATCAGTACACTGCCGGAGGTGTAAACCTGTTATACTTTACAGGTTGTGCTCCCGCCGCTTTAGTGTCTCATATACGAAACAAGCGTATTGTCTGGCGCGCGGTTTGGCTGTGCCTGCTTGCCGGCATCCCCTTATCCGTCCTTGCTGCTATTTTCAGCAGTCATCTGGAGGTTTCCCTACTGCGAAAGGGGTTTGGTCTGGTTTTATTATATATCGGCATCAAAGAGATTTTGACAAAAAAGAAATCAACGAAATAACTATACAACAAATCCGGAAAAAAAGCAAATCAGATTGCTTTTTATGCTCGACAAATCTTTAACAATATGTTATACTGACTTTATGTGGGATTTGTGAAAGGGGTATGTTTATGATTGTACTGATTCCCGCCTACCAACCCGATGAACAACTGGTTATGCTGGCAGAGCGTTTGGTTAGCAATACCGATTATCATATCATTGTTGTGAATGACGGCAGTGCATCTGAAAAAGATGCCGTTTTCGCACAGCTTCCGTCTACCATAACCGTATTGAAGCATGAAAAAAACTGCGGCAAGGGTCGTGCCATGAAAACAGGTATGGCCTACATACAGGAGCACTTCCCCGAAACAGAAGGCGTCATCGTGGTTGATGCAGACGGACAGCACCTGTTACCCGACATCATAAACGTTTGCGAAGATCTAAAACAGCATCCCGATGCTTTGGTGCTTGGGTCCCGCAAGTTTACAGGCAAGGTGCCTTTCAAGAGTAAATACGGAAACGCCATTACCCGCTATGTATTTGCCGCCGCAAGCGGACAGATGATTTATGATACGCAAACGGGTTTACGTGCCTTTACCGTCGCCTTGATTCCGCAGCTGTTGGCCTATAAAGGTGACCGATACGAATACGAAATGAATATGTTGTTGGGTGCCGCAAAAGAAGGCATCCCTATGCGTGAAGTGTACATAGAAACCGTGTATCTGGACGAGGAAAACTCTTCTTCGCACTTCCATCCCTTCCGTGATTCTATGCGTATTTACGGCTGTATCTTCAAATTCGTTGCCCCCACCCTTTTCAAGTTCGGTACATCCTCCTTGGCAGCTTTTGTCATCGATATGTCCTTGCTGCTGATATTGGAACGGTTGTTCAGTATGACCCTTCTCACCCAGCCGATACAGTTACTGTTGTGTGTGGTTATCGCACGTATGTGCAGCTCTATATTTAATTTCTTTGTGAATCAACGCTTGGTTTTCAAGCAACAAGGTAATCTGTGGTGCTCGATGCTCAAATACTACGGATTAGTTGGTGTTATTCTCGGTTTGAAATACATTTTGCTGTATGTGTTCAAACTGCTTTTGATGTTGCCGACCGCTATTGCAAACTTGATAGCAGAAGTGATTCTTTTCTTGTTCAGCTATACCGCACAGCAGCTTTTTGTGTTCAAAAAACGCAAAAAATAACCTATAAAACCTTGACAATACTTTAACCATCGTACATAATTAAAAATATTCTTTCAAAAGGTGGAAACATTTATGGCAGATACACTTGCACAGAAGCTTATACGCGCACATTTAGTGAGCGGTGACATGACACCCGACACCGAAATCGGCCTGCGCATAGATCAGACCTTGACGCAGGATGCGACAGGCACTATGGCATACCTTGAATTTGAAGCAATGGGTATTCCCCGTGTAAAAACCGAGCGTTCGGTGGCTTACATTGACCACAACACCTTGCAGACGGGTTTTGAAAACGCAGATGATCACCGTTTTATTCAGTCAATCTGTAAAAAACACGGCCTTTACTTCTCCCGTCCCGGCAACGGCATTTGCCACCAGGTACATTTGGAACGCTTCGGCATTCCCGGTAAGACCCTGATTGGCTCGGACAGCCACACGCCCACCGGCGGCGGTATCGGTATGCTCGCATTCGGTGCGGGCGGTCTTGATGTTGCGGTCGCTATGGGCGGCGGCACCTATTACATCACCATGCCGAAAATGGTCAAGGTAGAGTTGCTCGGAAGATTGCAGCCGTGGGTTGCTGCTAAAGATATTATCCTCGAGGTTTTACGCTTGATGTCCGTAAAAGGCGGAGTAGGTAAAATTGTAGAATATGCGGGTGAAGGTGTAAAAACCCTGTCTGTTCCCGAGCGAGCCACCATCACCAACATGGGTGCAGAGCTCGGCGCTTCTACCTCTATCTTCCCATCAGACGAGATCACCCGTCAATTTATGAAAGCACAAGGTAGAGAGGCAGATTGGGTCGAAATCCTGCCCGATGAAGGTGCAGAATATGATGAGGTTATCACTATTGACCTTAACACCTTGCGTCCCTTGGCAGCTTGTCCCCATTCTCCCGACGCCGTAAAAGCGGTAGAGGAAATCGGTGAAATCAAAGTAGACCAGTGCTGTATTGGCTCTTGTACCAACTCTTCCCTGTTTGATATGCTGAAGGTTGCGGCAATTCTGAAAGGCAAGACAGTACATCCGGATGTAAGTCTTTCTATTGCCCCCGGTTCCAAACAGGTATACAATATGCTCGCTGAATGCGGTGCTTTGGCGGATATGATTGCCGCCGGCGCCCGTATTCTCGAATGTGCCTGCGGTCCGTGCATCGGCATGGGACAATCCCCCAATTCCGGCGGTGTTTCCCTTCGTACCTTTAACCGTAACTTTGAAGGCCGTTCGGGTACTGCAGATGCCGGTGTATATCTGGTCAGCCCCGAAACCGCTGCTGTTTCTGCTTTAACGGGTGTCTTTACCGACCCACGTACCATGGGCGCTGCGCCTGCCGTTACCATGCCCGAAAGCTTTATGGTTAACGATAATATGATTGTACCGCCTGCCCCTGTCGAAGAAATGGATTCGGTAGAAATCCTGCGTGGTCCCAACATCAAACCGTTCCCCAAAACCGCACCACTCGACCAAACTATTACTGCTGATGTCCTTTTGAAGGTCGGCGACAACATCACTACCGACCATATTATGCCGGCAGGTGCTAAAATCCTGCCTTTGCGTTCCAATATTCCTGCAATTTCGGAACATTGCTTTACCCGCTGTGACGAGCAATTCCCTGCACGTTGTAAAGCAGCTGGCAAAGGCATCATCATCGGCGGCGCCAACTATGGCCAAGGCAGTTCCCGTGAGCATGCGGCCTTAGCGCCGTTGTACCTCGGCATCAAAGCGGTTATCGTTAAATCTTTTGCACGCATCCACGTAGCCAATCTTATCAACGCAGGCATCCTCCCGTTGACCTTTGTCAACGAGGACGACTATGACCGCATTGAGCTAGGCGATACCCTTTCCCTGCCCAACATTCGCGATTGCGTAGCAAACGGCACGCCCATTGTGTTGGAGAACAAAACAAAAGGCGAAACGTATCCGCTTAACAACACCTTCTCCGCACGTCAGATTGATTTACTGCTTGCGGGCGGTCTTTTAGACTACACTCGTAACAATGCCTGATTTTTCAGTTAAAGGAGGCATCATCCATGCCTAAAAACGAACAGCGCATTTCCATCTCGGTCATACGGCGACTACCTCGCTACTACCGCTTTTTGTACGACTTAAAAGAAAACGGTATTACACGTATTTCTTCCCGAGAATTGTCCGCAAAAATGGGTCTTACCGCTTCGCAGATCCGACAGGACCTTAACTGCTTCGGTGGCTTTGGACAGCAAGGATGCGGATATCCCGTAGAACAACTGTATAACGAAATCGGCAAAATTATGGGAATGGATTTCTCGACCCCTGCCATTCTTATCGGTGCAGGTCGTTTAGGTCGCACGCTTGCAACGCAAATGAAATTTGAGAGCAAGGGCGTGGAGCTTGTCGGCATTTTTGATGTTTCCCCTGACGTTATCGGCAAACAGGTAGGAAACCTCACCGTGTGCTCCACCGATGCTTTAGAATCCTTTTGTGCGGAACATAAGCCCGAAATGGCTATCATGTGCATTCCAAAAGAAGCCGCACCCGAGGTGGTAGATAAGCTTGTCAGTTATGGCGTACGTGGCTTTTGGAATTTCTCGCACTATGATATCAATTTTGTGCATACCAATGCCATAGTAGAAAACGTACATCTGGGCGACAGCTTAATGACCCTTTGTTATCAGTTAAATCAGGAATAAATAAAAAATACCGTTCTCGTTG
>JAZNXY010000021.1:0-23000 GCA_045594105.1 Acutalibacteraceae bacterium
GAGCACCTGACTCTTAATCAGGGTGTCCCGGGTTCGAGCCCCTGATGGTGCACCATTTCGGCCCGTTGGTCAAGTGGCCTAAGACTCCGGCCTCTCACGCCGGCAACACGAGTTCGAATCTCGTACGGGTCACCAAAAAAATAACCCTCACCTTCGGTGGGGGTTATTTTTTTTTGATTTTCAATCTTCGTTTAAGCCCTTTTCTTTGTATACCGCCACCAAATCATTGTGATGAGCGATGCATTCGTAATCATCGGATCGAGCGGCATAATGAGCATCTTTTTCTGCACTGTCCGCTTCATAACCGGGACGTAGGTCTATAACGATGTATTCCGCTTCTTTTCCTGTGGAAAGGTCATACACTGTTTTACGCTGCGATACGGCAGGTAAATAAAAACCGTGTGCCGCTACCGAGGATTCTTCGGGAATGGCGGCAAGTGTTTCACTGATAATTTTATTGTTTTCAATATTTTTCAAATACGAAGTTATGGTGTTGCGGAATTGCGACAGATGTGCTATCGAAAGCAGTACGGCACAGGCAACTGCGAACGGTAATATAAACTGACGTGTTTTAGCCGAAAGGGTTTTCACATTGGTGACCGTCAGGTACATAATGAGTGCGATGCTGCCAAACACATATTGGAAGTGAATGGAATACTGATATTCCCAGTTGGGCATCACGTTTACTACCAGCATGGGTACGAGCAACAAAAGAGAGGATATTTTCTTGGTGAAAAAGGGTAGGCAGGCAACGGGCAACAGCATCAACAGTAAAAACCGTACCTTTTCCATGGTGAATACCTGTTCGAACAGAAAGGCGGGATTAAAGAATACGGTTTCCAGTACATCTACCATACTGTTGCTGCCTTCGGGCAGGTATGCACTGAAACGGGAGGCGGTCATCACGCCGTCGCCGACAGCGGCGAGTAAAGCGGTCACAGCAAAAAAATAGATTACCGAAACCAATAGTAAGGGCAGACCGTTTTTGACATCCTTGCGGGAGCATACTGCGTATAAAGCAAAGCACGCAACATAAATAGCGGCATCCTCTTTCACAAGAAAGGTAAGTACGGCAAACAGCCAGATGCCCCATGCCTTTTTCTTCTCGTAGAAGTAAAACAGCCACAGTAAAAGCGGCGTTAAGAACAGATTTTCGTGGATGTCGTAAAACTGACCGCCTGTCAGTGCGGGGAAGAAACAGTAACACAGACAGATACAAAGGGTGCTGTTTTTGGAAAGTGCGGTGTGCTTGCACAACAGATACAGAGGGATAACACCGCTTGCTAAAATAACCGCCTGCATGATTTGCAGGTACACGGGTGACGGAAAGATGAAATACCCGGGCAATAACAGATACCAGATGGGCGAGACGTGTACTGCGAAATGTGACAGCAAACCGTCCCTTTCACAGGTGGTAAACGGAATTCCTGTTTCCTTCATATAGTAGAACATCTGTGAAAAGATGCCCATATCGAAGGTGGGGCTGACAAACCCTTTATAACGGCAAACGGTGACAAGGGCACTGTATGCAGTGAAAACGGCGGCGGCACAACCGATGAGAATCAGAATGGTTTTATCGGTTAAAGTGACTTGTGAGAGGTCTAATCTCCCTTTTCGTAACGCATATAAGCAAATCAGCAGCATCACGAAAACCAGACACAGAGAAAACCAAAAATTATGCTCAAAAAATGCCAGCAGACACAGATACGCAAACGAAGCAGATACCATTACGGAGGTTTCAAAGGGCTCGGTTTTGTGCTTGACGATAACACCTACAGCGGTCATAACACCGATGACCAACAACAGCGTTATGAGGAACCGCGCAGGTGATATGGCGGATAAAAACTCTTTCAAGGCAAATCCATAAGGGTTGACAGCGGTTTCAATAAATGCCGCCATACACCAACCGGTGAAAAAGCGGGGAAATAATCGCTCTAAGGTTAGCTGCTTTGTAATTGCTTTCATAAGCACTCCTTTCCGAACAGGGATAAGCTGTTCGGCGTAATGTATTAAAAAGGGGGGGATATCGTTGAAACGCAGGTTGCTTCGTAAAAGGATATCCCGTCATCGCTTGAAGATTTTTTTGGTGACAATAGTGGGCATTGCTTTGTTGCTATGCCTGGATATGCGGGTGCTGCCGCTTGTGCGTCAGTATACCGAAAGTCAAGCAAAATGGTTTGTTACCAGGGCGATAAACGAAGCAGTCACCGCTTCGTTTGCGGAGGAAAAACCAACGTACTATGACCTCGTTACTTTGACAACCGCTGCCGATAACAGCGTAACCTCACTTGCGGCAGATACGGGAGCGGTGAACCTGTTAAAATCACGGGTTTCGCTTGCTATACTTGACCGTATCGGTGCAAAGGAACGTATAACGGTATCCATACCGCTGGGCACCTTGCTCGGTAGCCATTATTTCACAGGCAGAGGACCGTTTATCCGTATACCCATAGGGGTGAGCGGCAATGTATTGACCGATATAAAAAGTGAGTTTATCTCTGCGGGTATTAACCAAACAAGACACCGTCTTGTTTTGGAGGTAAAAACACAGCTGTTTGCGGCGGTGCCCACCGCTCACACTTCGGTTTCGGTGGAAAGTACTTTTATTATAACAGAAAGCATCCTGTTAGGCAAGATACCGGATGCATATACTGTAGTAGAAAATATTGATGAGGAAACGGTGGGGGAAATTTTCGATTACGGTGCACAACTTGAAAAATAACAGTAGCAAAATCAAAAAATAAATGTTATACTAATGGAAAATAGTTTTTCGGGAGAATGACAATGGATTTTGAAGCTGCGGCAAAACGAGTAAAGGAACTGCGTGAGATCATTGAATACCACAGCAAGCGGTATTACGATCAGGATGCGCCGGAAATTGAAGATGATGAATTTGATGCGCTGACACGGGAATTGAAAGCCCTGGAAGAGCTGTATCCTTCTTTGATAACTCCCGATTCCTATACGCAGAAGGTACACGGCGAAATCTCCAATTTGTTTACATCGGTAACCCATGCGGTGCCGTTGGCGAGCTTGCAGGATGTTTTCTCGCTGGATGAGGTGCGGGATTTTGATCGCCGTGTCAGAGAAACGATAGCACATCCACGGTATGTGGTGGAACCGAAAATAGACGGCCTTTCCATAGCACTTGAATACGAAAACGGTAGGTTTGTACGTGGCGCGACTCGTGGCGACGGCTTTGTGGGTGAGGATGTTTCCGCAAATCTGCGTGGTATCGCCTCGATTCCGTGGACGTTACCGGTAGCCATTCCCCGCCTGATTGTGCGTGGCGAGGTGTATATGCCTCGTAAGACCTTCGCTGCTTTGGTGGAACGGCAACAGCAGGAAGGGGAGAAAACTTTCAAAAATCCCCGTAATGCCGCAGCGGGCTCTTTGCGCCAAAAAGACCCTGCGGTGACTAAAGAACGTGGGCTTGACCTGTTTGTGTTTAACTTACAGCTGATAGAAGGGGAAACCCTGTTGTCACACGATGCGGCACTTGCTCGCTTGAAAGAACTCGGTTTTCCGATGGTGCCTTTCTACACGGTGACAGACGATATTGAAGTGGCTATTAAAGAGATTGAACGTATCGGCGAGGTGCGACAAACGCTGGCGTTTGATATTGACGGTGCCGTGCTGAAGGTTGCGGATTTTTCCGAACGTGAGGAGCTCGGTGAAACCTCGAAGTTTCCGAAATGGGCGGTGGCATTCAAATATCCGCCCGAAGAAAAGGAAACCACGTTGCTGGACGTTGTTGTGGCAGTTGGCAGAACGGGTGTGCTGACACCTACAGGCGTTTTTGAACCTGTGACCCTTGCGGGTACAACGGTCAGTCGTGCCACCTTGCATAATGAAGATTTTATCAAAGAGAAAAACCTTGCCGTAGGTGACCGTGTCGTGTTGCGTAAAGCAGGCGATATTATCCCAGAGGTGGTACGGGTGGTGTATCATCAACCCGATACACCTGTCTTTGCAATGCCACGTGTTTGTCCTTCTTGCGGGTCTGCGGTGTATCGTGAAGAAGGGGAAGCGGCGCTACGCTGTGAAAATCCTGCTTGTCCGGCGCAAGTGTTGCGGCATCTTATCCATTTTTGCTCACGAGATGCTATGGATATTGAAGGTCTCGGTCCTGCCGTGCTGGAGCAGCTGGTGGACGCAGGACTTATTACGGCGGCATATGACTTGTATACGTTGGATTTTGCGGCGGTGGCTGCATTGGAGGGTCTTGGTGAAAAATCGGCAGAAAACTTCAAGGTGGCTATTGAAAAATCCAAGGGAAACGACCTATTTCGTGTGATATTCGCACTTGGTATCCGTCATGTCGGTCAGAAGGCGGCAAAGCTGCTTGCTAACCATTTCGGCTCTATGGATGCTCTGGTGGCGGCTGATGAAGAAGCTCTGTGTGCCATTGACGGTTTTGGCGAGATTATGGCCAAAAGTGTAGTGACGTTTTTTGCGTTGCCGCAATCGAGGGCGTTTGTGGAAAAGCTGGCTGCTGCAGGTGTCAATATGGTTGCGGAGCAGGCGACGGATGCAGATGTTCGCTTCGCAGGTATGACCTTTGTGCTGACGGGCACATTGCCCACCTTAAAACGTGATGAAGCTGCGGCAATCATTGAAAAGCACGGCGGAAAAACCGCTTCCTCGGTTTCTAAAAAGACAACGGTGGTTTTGGCGGGAGAGGATGCCGGCAGTAAGCTTACCAAGGCACAAGCACTCGGTATTCGCATTATTGACGAAGCAGAGTTCTTTACAATGCTTGAATAAAAAAGAAAGGTTTCGGTGTAATCCGAAACCTTTCTTTTATTTTAGAATAACCAAAGATTGATTTTCAAACTTTGCGTGACGGTCCTTTGCGATGCTTTTTGCGTACCGCAATTGTTTGCCGCTGTAGGGGTCGTTGAAGTAATAATGCGTTTTGTCATAGCCGACCAACACCATGCAATGCTCGTTGGTACGCCACTGTAACTTTTCGCCGTTTTTCTCGTCGTACCAGACGTTGCCGAGCCCCACCTGCTCCATATAGATAGATACCCAGACAAGCACGGGAATGTCGTTTTGGATATAGTCTGCACAAAGCTGATCCATGGTCAGTCCCGTGGTGTTTTTAATGCGGCCGGCATTACCGAAATAGGAGATAAGAGCTCGTTCCATAACAGGAGCAAAACAGCCCAGGGAATATTCGCTTCTGGGGTCGCCTACGAACTTGTCATACGGACTCGGTCCGTAAAGCTTACCGTCTTTGTTGTAAAAATTGCCTTTTTCAAGGTGATTGTTAATGAAATCCTCCGTCGAAACCGTCTCACCGCAGTACCGCAACGCCATTACGGCAGAAACGGTTTCGCAGCCGGTTGGATAGGCGGGAAATTGTTTGATAAGCGGTACATTTTTGATGATATGTGAAGCGGTACCGGTCGGTGTGACGGTGGTGGCCTGCGTGGTTGTCGGGCGTGTAGTAGTGGTGGCAGCAGTGGTTGCCTGCGTAGTTGTGGTAACGGTGGTTGTGGTGGTTGGTGCCGTTGTTTTCGTGGTGGGGGTACCCGGAACACCTGTATGCATTGAAAAAAGGCAGCTGCCGATAACGACGATACCCAATAGGATACAAAACAGTGCCAGCAAAAACGGTGCTGTTTTTTTCATGCCGCCTCACCTCCGTTCTCAGATGCTTTATTTTACCCGAAAATGCGTTTTGTGTCAATGTATATTGTTCTAAACACGCCTTTTTGGACATACAGTAGGATAAAGGAGGCGGACAGGCGTGGGAGATTTTTTGGCGGCTGTAGAGCTTTTGCCTGAAGGATTGGCACGGAGTTTGCGACGGGTTTCTGTGGACTCAATGCGAAGAATACAGGAAATTCGTCTGCGCTGCGGCGGTGTGCTGACCCTTTCGTTAGGCGTGGAAGAAAAGATGGTAGATACAGCAGGAGGGCTGTCAGATATTGTAGGTCCTTTGACGATATATTGTACAGCAGCAGATGTTGAAAAAACCTTCTTGAAAGCTTGTGATTATTCGGTACATAGTCATATGGAGGAGCTGTGTGAGGGGTTTGTGACCGCTAAGGGCGGTATTCGTGTCGGTGTGGCCGGAACCGTCGTTTCGGAAAATGGTCGTGTGTCGGCTGTACGGAATATTTCTTCTTTATGTATTCGAGTGGCAGGGCGGCACGATGGATGTGCAGCACCTTTACGGGAAATGTTTGTAAAGCGTATACCGTCTGTTTTGATTGCGGGCACGCCGTCTTCTGGTAAAACCAGTATGCTGCGGGACGTGGCACGACTGCTATCGTCACCGCCGCTTCGATATAGGGTGTCTGTGATAGATGAACGAGGAGAGCTTGCGGGTTTGGGTGGACTTGAAAATGCGGATGTGCTGACGGCGGTGTCCAAGCCGGTGGGTATTCTGCAGGCGGTACGTACATTGGCACCCGATGTCGTTTTGGTGGACGAGTTAGGGACATTGGCGGAGGTGGAGTCGATGACCGAAAACCTGCACGCAGGCGTTCCGGCGATTGCTACAGTGCATTGCCGTGACTTGGCAGAGGCGGTGCGTCGTCCTGCGGTACATTTGGCTTTGCAACGTGGTATCTTTGAAAAAATCGTATTCTTAAGCGGCAGAGAAGCGGCAGGGCGGATACGGAGTATCGTAGAGGTGTCGGAGATTGAAATGGTTGGGATTCTTGGTTTTGACGGTTGCGGGAACGATGTTTGGTGTGACCGTACAAAGACAAAAACGACAGCGGGTTGACGTACTGGCCGCAATCGAAACAGTATTGCTTGATTTAGAAAAGCGCATGCGGTTTTCGGCGGTGCCGATACGGGATTGGTTAGCAGAGGTGGCGTATATGCCGCAGTTTTCGCAATTGTCTTTTTTGAAGGATACGTTCTCACTTTTATCTAATATGGATTTGGAAACGGCATGGCAACAGGCATTGACAAACTCTTTAGGACTGGCAGCCGAAGATATTGCTGCGTTGCGATTTTTTGGAACACATCTTGGTAAAAGCGATACAAGCACGCAGCTGCAAAGCATACGTGAAACCCTTCAAAGGATATCCGTCAATAAAGCTGCTGCCGCCGAAAAAGCGGAAAAAGCTGCGAAAGTGTGTGTGGGACTTGGTACGTGCACAGGTATGGCGGTGGCTTTGCTGTTGATATAGTGGGTGTGGAAAATGGATATTGATCTGATATTTAAAATTGCCGCTATCGGTATTATCGTGGCGGTATTAAATCAATTGCTGGTGCGTTCCGGAAGAGAAGAACAGGCGATGCTGACGACCTTGGCAGGTCTTATTGTCGTGTTATCCATTATTGTGGTGGAAATCAGCGATTTGTTTGATACGGTTAAATCCGTTTTTGGTCTGTGATATGGAACTGACAGCAATGTTGGCGGTACTTTTGGCGGCGGTATTTTTATCCGTGTTGCTGAAACGTTATCGACCCGAATTGGCACTCGGGGTCGCCTTGCTTGCCGGGGTAGTGGTGTTGAGCAGCTTGCTCGGTACATTTGTCCCGCTGCTACGTCGTATACAGGCACTGGCAACAGGAGCGGCAGTACCTTCTGTATATATAGGGTCGTTGCTGAAGGGGCTTGGGATCTGTCTGCTGACACAATTGGCGGCGGATACCTGCCGTGACGCAGGGGAAACGGCTTTGGCAAATAAAGCAGAGCTGGTTGGGAAGGTGCTGCTGCTGACAATCGCATTGCCTTTGTTCGAAGAGATTGTTACGTTGGTTTTGTCCTTGCTACAGGGGTAAAAGATGAAAAGAATTGTAAAATATGCAGTCGCTCTTTTTCTGGTTTTCTTTTCTTCGATGTATGTATGTGCCGAAACGACAGGACAGTATGTCGAAGAACAGCTGCACGCAGGCGGTGCGATTGCCCTATGGGAACAACTGGACAGTCAAACACGGGAATTGTTTGAGCGGGTCGGCGTGTCTACGCTTTCGGATTTGAGTGAAAAAGGTATGGATGCAGCGGGGGTAACGGATGCTGCATGGCAGCTGCTGCTGGAGCAAGGCAAGACACCTTTTGCCGTAATGGGGATGCTGTTGGCGGCCGTGTCGTTGTGCGCCTTTTCGGGAGGAATAAAGGATTCGCTCGGCTCTGCAGAGGTTAACGGTATGTATCAGACGGTATGTGCTTTGTCAGTGTGCACGGTGGTGTTGATACCGTTTCTGGAGTGTGTTCGTGCCGTGAACGATGCCCTTTCAGGTGTAGCGGTGTTTATGGGGAGCTTTGCACCTGTATATGTGGCGGTCTTGGCAGCAAGCGGCAATATCGGTGCGGCTTTTTCTTATCAATCCATTCTGCTGATTGTTTCCCAGATACTTGGTTTTTTAACAGGCGGCGTATTGTTGCCGTTACTGTTGTCCTCTTTGGCACTTGGCATAATAACTGTGGTGACCGATAACGTGAATATAGGAAAAATTGGTGAAATGTTGCTGAAGTTTATTGCGTGGTCACTGGGTATATTGTCAGCATTATTTACAACGGTGCTGACGGTGAATGGGATGCTGGGTGCTGCGGGGGACGGATTGGGCAGCCGTATTGCCCGCTTGTCCATTGCCAGTATGGTGCCGGTGGTTGGTGGGGCCTTGAGTGAAGCTTTTCTTACGGTGAAAGGATGCATCGGGGTTGTACGTACTACCGTTGGTGCGTTTGGCGGTATATCTGCCATATTGCTGCTGTTACCGACGCTGCTACGCTGTACATGCTGGCAGTTGTGTTTTTGGGTGTGTGCAACGACGGCAGAGATGTTTGAGGTGAAAGGGGTTTCGGGTTTGCTGAAAACCATGCAGCAGGTCAGTAAAAATATGATTGCACTTTTATCGATAAGCGGGTTGTTTATGGTGGTGGCAACCATTGTGGTGGCACGAGGAACGGTATGAAAATATTTTTGGAATGGATGGGTACACTGTGCGGGGTGGCTGCACTGTGTGCACTGGTGCACGCAGTGACGCAAAAAACGGGAGCAGGAAAAGTACTGAAATTGATTTCGGCTGCGGTGATGGTTTGTATCATATTAAGACCGATAGGCAGTTTGGTAAAAGATTTCACCCTGCCGCAGATCTCTGTTGAAGAAGGGGAAGAAACGGCGTTATATGACACCGCTGTTTTACAAATGAAAACACTCACCGAAAATATGTTGCTTTCGGAAGTGAACGAGGCATTGGCTTCCTATGACATAAAAGCGGAAAAGCTGGAGATTACGATGGATATTTCCGATGAAGGAGACATATCTATTAGAGATATCTGTCTGTTTATTCCCGAAAGTAACAGTTTACATCGATCCTGGGCGGCACAAATAGCCCAAAAACGCCTCGGTCGGTCTGTGACAGTAGAGTTTCTAAACGGAGGATAGGTATGGAGTGGTGGCAAGATTGGAAACAACGGCTCGGGGAAGGGAAAGGTGTAAAATTAGCATGCATATTGGGTGCGGTTGGTGTGCTTTGTATCTGTCTGTCCGAATGGTTGCCGCGTAAGCCATCTGACACAGAACCGGGTGTAGTGACGGTAGAAGAATATAGTGAACATATCGAGAAACGCTTGTGTGCATTGCTTGAAAAAATGGAAGATGTTGGCACGTGCCAGGTATACGTTACGTTGGAAAGCGGTGTGGAATATGTGTATGCTACAGCACAAAAGGAAAACGCCGATTATGTAAAAGACAGCGGACAAAACGGTGAAAAGGTTTCCGAAAGAGCAGATACGGAACAGGATGTTGTCATCATAGACGGTACAGATGGGAAAACCGGCTTGCTGCTTACAGAGATTCAACCAACCGTTAAAGGCGTTGTTGTGGTTTGCGAGGGCGGTGACAAGGAAGATGTGATGAATCGGGTGACTGCGGCGGTTACGACGGCGCTGAACATATCTGCAAGACGCGTTTGCGTCACAAAATAAACAGAGGAGTAGAGGGTAATGAAAAAATTTGCGTTTAAGAAACAAGCTTTGGTGCTGACATTGGTGGCTGCGCTGGGGTTGGCGGTATATCTGAATTACCATTTTGCCAATAACGGTATTACCAATACGCCCGATGACGGAAAAACATTGGGTGAGGCATTGTTTGTGAAGGATGACAAAGAGGAAACACAGGCGGAGGACACGGTGTCGGTAAGTACAAAAACCGACTATTTTTCCGAGGCACGCAAAAACAGGGAAAAGGCAAGGGACGAGGCGATTGATATTGTAAAGGATATTGCTGCGGATATGCAGACGAACGGCGATGCGGCAGCAGAGGTGATGCAAAAGGTGACAACTATTGCTGCAGCGGTGGAACGTGAAGCCAAGCTGGAGGGGCTGATAAAAGCCAAAGGATTTGCGGATTGTGTGGCATATTTATCGGAAGATTCCTGCTCTGTTGTTGTAAAGGGAAAAGACCTTACACCTGCACAAACCATGCAAATCACCGAAATTGTGACCGCACAAGCGGGAATTTCGGCACAAAAAATCAATATTATGGCAGTAAATTGATAAAAAAGTATTTCCTTCTTGAAAAAAATGTGTTATACTAATGTAAATTAGCATAATATTAGGAGGTAAATCCTATGGAAGCGAAAAACTTTAAAAATCCCGAAGGCACCTGTGTGATTTCCGAAGAGGTTATCGCCACCATCGCCAGCACAGCTGCATTGGAGATAGACGGTGTTGCAAGCATGGCAATCCGCCCCGACATTCGCAGCATCATTACAGGCAATGTTAACAGCCGTTACGTGAAGGTGATGGGCAGCGAAAGTGCCATGACCTTGGATGTGTATCTGTGCATTGCGCAAGGGTATCGTATTCCCGAAATATCCGAGCAGGTACAGCAGGCGGTAAAAGCCGAGGTGCAGGCGATGACAGGCAGACCTGTTACCCGTGTAAACATCCATGTTTCGGGTATGAAAGCGGAAGAAGAAAAGAAATAATCGGCTGACAGCTCACCCGAAAGGGTGGGCTTTAGCTGCTTTTTACAGGACCTTGAAAAGGTGCCAAGGGCACCGTTAACAGAAAGGATGAACAGGGTATGACTCGTCGCGAAGCACGTGAAGTGGCTTTTGCTTTGTTGTTTGAAAATACCTTCTCGGAAGACGGTATTGAAGCGGTGATCGCCGATGCGAAGGAAGCGGAGACGTTGCAACCTGACGCTTTTGCGGAAGGGTTGGCAATCGGTGCCGCAGCCAAGCAGGAGGAAATTGACCGTAAAATCGAGGCGTGCTCCCACAAGTGGAAGGTAGGCCGTATGTCCCGTGTATCAGTATCGGTGATGCGCTTGGCGGTGTATGAGATTTTGTTTGTGGAAGATATTCCCGTCAGTGTTTCTATCAACGAGGCGGTGGAGCTTGCTAAGAAATATGGCGGTGAAGAGGATGCAGCTTTTGTAAACGGCGTTCTCGGTGGTATTGCGAAGGTGGCCGAGTGAGTGTTTTTTTGGGGCTGGATACCAGCAATTACACTACATCGGTTGCGTTTGCCGATGGTGAAGCAGGAAGCATCTGTCAGAAAAAACAGCTTTTGCCGGTAAAGGCAGGAGAGCTGGGCTTGAGACAAAGCGATGCGGTGTTTCATCACGTGCGGCAGCTGCCGATGCTTGTAGAGCAGCTGCGCAGCGAATGTGACGACGAAATACAGGCGGTAGCCGCCTCGGACCGTCCCTCCGCAAGGGACGGATCGTATATGCCCTGCTTTTTGGTTGGCACCGGTGCGGCGAGAGAGTTGGGCGCTCTGCTTCGTATACCGGTGTATTTTTTTACCCACCAACAAGGACACGTGATGGCGGCGTTATATGGTGCAAGCTGTCTGACGTTACGAGAAAAACCGTTTTTGGCATTTCACGTTTCGGGTGGTACTACCGATGCGATATACGTGAAGCCGGACAAAGAAAAGGTGATTGCCTGTGAAGTGGTTGCCTCTTCTCTGGATTTGAAAGCGGGACAGCTTATTGATCGTGTTGGCGGGATGCTTGGCTTACCGTTTCCTGCAGGCCCCGCTTTAGAGGCACTCGCCTTACAAGCGGATACGGTGCCGCAAAAACCGCATGCTTCTATGGATGGTGCCAATTGTCATCTGTCAGGAGTGCAGAATCAATGTGAGACCATGCTGAAAAACGGTGTGCCTGCCGCACAAATTGCACGGTTTTGCCTGAAAAGTGTGGAAACGGCACTTGTCAAAATGACAGAACAGCTGTTGTGTACATACGGAGAATTGCCGATAGTATATGCGGGTGGTGTTATGTCAAACACCCTGCTGAAAGAAACCCTGTCATCGGCGTTTGGCGGTCGGTTTGCACCACCGCAGTTTTCTGCGGATAATGCAGCCGGCATTGCAACTCTTTGTCGTCTGATGGAGCAAAAATGAGAGAAGGAGGGGATTTCGTGTCTGTTATCACGGTCAGTGCACTGAATCGTTATGTGAAAACATTGCTGGAACAGGATGAGCATTTGTCGCCTGTGATGATCAGCGGCGAAATTTCCAACTTTGTCAATCACTATAAATCGGGACATTTGTATTTTTCCTTGAAGGATGAAAATGCGCTTGTAAAATCGGTGATGTTCCGTACTTATGCGTCTCGTCTGAAATTCGTTCCCGAAAGCGGCATGAAGGTGATCGTTCGTGCACGTGTTTCACTGTACGAAAAAGACGGTTCCTTCCAACTGTATGTGGAAGATATGCAGCCCGACGGCGTTGGTGCATTGCAAATGGCTTATGAACAGCTGAAAAAGAAATTGGAAGCCGAAGGTCTGTTTGATGCGGCAAATAAGCAGCCGCTGCCGCATTATCCGATGCGTGTCGGTGTCATTACATCGCCGACCGGTGCTGCCGTACGAGATATCCTCAACGTGTTGGGACGACGGTTTCCTATGGCACGTGTGATGTTTATTCCCGTGTTGGTGCAGGGAGACGGTGCACCACCGCAATTGGTGGCGGCGTTGCAAAAAATGAACGATCAACAGGCCGCTGACGTGATTATTATCGGACGTGGCGGCGGTTCTCTTGAGGAATTGTGGGCGTTTAATACCGAGCCCGTATGCCGTGCAGTAGCGGCATCCCGTATACCGGTGATTTCAGCCGTAGGTCACGAGACGGATTTTACGTTGTGTGATTTTGCGGCGGATATGCGTGCACCGACACCGTCGGCTGCCGCAGAACTGGCGGTACCCGATTGCGAGGATTTGATGCGGGAAATCAAACAAAAATCCGCACGGCTACAGGTGGCAATAAAAGGCGGTATGCTTACCAGAAAAGCCGCTTTTGAACAAATGCGTTCAAAACGAGCATTGTCATCACCGCTGTTTTATATCGAACAGGCGGCGATGCGGTTGGATCTCGTAACCAGAGCATTTACCGCCAAAGCGGAAACAGCGCTGGCAACTGCCAAAAACCGCTTGATGAAAAGTGCTGCCGCTTTGGATGCTATGAGTCCGTTGAAGGTATTGTCCCGCGGATATGTCATTACGCAAAATGCGGAAGGTGGCGTGGTCACCCAAGCGGCATCCTTGCGTAATGGAGACGCTTTGTCGTTGTCTATGCAGGACGGCACTGTGCGATGTACGGTAGATGAAGTCATTTTGAAGGAGAAGATAACCGATGGAAAAGAAAATGACGTTTGAGCAGGCGATGGAACGCCTGGAAGCCATTGTGACGGAATTAGAGTCGGGCAAATGCACCTTGGATCGTTCGTTGCAATTGTTTGAAGAAGGTACAAAACTGACGGCGTTTTGCTCTGCACAGTTGCAGGACGCAGAACAGAAAATCATAAAACTCACCGAATCGGGTGGCGAATTGACCGATAGACAAGGTGAGTCGATGGGAGAAGATTTGTCGTAATGTATAGCGAAGTATTGGCGGCACATTGTCGCTTGTTTGAACAATCTTTGCCCCACTTTTTACCTAAGGAAGACGGCAGAAAAGATACGGTGATTCGTGCCATGGCGTATGCGTGCGCAGACGGGGGAAAACGGATTCGTCCGGTATTGCTTATGGAGTTTTGTCGTCTGTGCTGTGGGGATGCTTCTCGTGCCTTGCCCTTTGCGGCAGCGATGGAAATGATACATTCCTATTCCTTGGTGCACGACGATATGCCGTGTATGGATAACAGCTCCTTGCGTCGCGGCAAAGCTGCGGTTCACGTGGAGTTTGGCGAGGATATGGCTCTTTTGTCAGGCGATGCATTGTTAAATCGTGCGTTCGAAACCGTTTTTTCTGCGGATTTGCCTGCGGAAATTGTGCTGAAAGCGGGTAAACTGTTAGCGGATGCCGCAGGTGTTGACGGTATGGTAGGCGGTCAGTGTATTGACCTGGAAAGCGAAGGCAAACACATTGATTTAGAAACATTGGAATTGCTGCAGGATGGGAAAACCGCAGCATTACTGCGTGCGTCGTGTGCAATGGGTGTTGCTGTGGGCGGCGGCTCGGCGGCACAACTGGCAGCCGCACAGGCGTTTGGCGAAAACATCGGACTGGCATTCCAGATGGTGGATGATATTTTGGATGTAACCGCCTCTGCCCAGACGCTCGGTAAACCTGTAGGCAGCGATGCGGAAAACGAAAAGGTGACCTATATCACTCTCTGCGGACTGGAAAATACAAGGCGTATTGCTGCCCAAAAGACCGAAAAGGCGATCGACGCATTGCAGGCATTCGACGGCGATACGACCCATTTGACAGAATTGGCCAAAGCATTGTTATACCGAGAAAAATAACGAAAGACAGGATGTTTCGATGAAAGAAACAAACAAAATGCTCGCTTCTGTAAAAGGACCCGAGGACGTAAAAAGAATAGGGGAAGAGCAGCTTGGCAGTTTTTGCCGGGAGATTCGTGATGCATTGATTTCCACCGTTTCCAAAACAGGTGGTCACTTATCGTCAAATCTCGGTGTGGTAGAGCTGACAGTGGCGTTGTTGCGTGCGTTTGACCTGGAACAGGACGATATCGTATGGGATGTTGGCCATCAATGCTACGTGTATAAAATGCTGACCGGTCGGCTGGATCGTATGGAAACTATTCGTAAATGCGGTGGTGTGTCGGGCTTCCCGAACCCGAAAGAAAGTCCGTATGATGCGTTTGTGGTCGGTCATAGCAGTACGTCTGTGTCTGCGGCAAACGGTATTGCCAAGGCGAAAAAGCTGACCGAAAGTGACGGATATACGGTGGCTGTTATCGGTGACGGTGCGTTAAGCGGCGGTCTGGCATATGAAGGACTCAGCAACGCAGGTCGCAGTGAGGACAAGCTGATTGTGGTGCTGAATGATAATCAGATGTCTATCAGCCCTAACGTGGGCTTTTCGGCACGACATCTCGGCAGATTGCGTACACGTCTTGGATATATGAAGTTCAAGAACGCTATCGGTTCTGTGTTTAAGCATATGCCGTTTATCGGCAAACCGCTGTATAAACTGCTGTTAAGCGGCAAGAACTCGATGAAACGTGCTATTTTGAAAGACGTATCTTACTTCGAGGATATGGGCTTTTACTATATCGGCCCTGTTGACGGACATGATATATCCCAAATGACCCGTGTTTTTGAAACGGCGCGCACCTTGGCACGTCCTGTGGTGGTGCATGTAGAAACGGTAAAAGGCAAGGGATATCCGTTTGCGGAAAAAGACCCCGGCACGTATCATGGTGTAGGACGTTTTGATCCCGCGGAGAAACTGGTTCCGTCTGCCGTGCCGAGTTTTTCTACCGTTTTCGGTGAATTGTTGGATTCGCTTGCGCAGGAGGATGCACGCATTGTCGGCATTACTGCGGCCATGAAGCATGGAACGTGTATGCTGCAATTTGCTGACCGTGTGCCGTCACGCTGCTTTGATACGGGTATTGCAGAATCCCATGCGGTGACCTTTGCCTCGGGCTTGGCGGTGGGTGGACTTATACCGGTTTTTGCGGTGTATTCTACCTTCTTACAGCGTGCGTATGATCAATTACTCAATGATACCGCTATTATGAACAATCATATTGTTTTGGCGGTGGATCGTGCGGGCATTGTGCCTGATGAAGGGGAGACCCACCAAGGCATTTTTGATGTGGCATTTTTAACCACCGTCCCCAATACGGCGATTTATGCCCCTGCAACCTTCGACGAATTGAAGCTGCATTTGAAACAAGCGGTTTACGAAGAAGAGGGTATTGCTGCGGTGCGGTATCCCCGTGGCGGCGAGCCGACCTCTCTGAAAGCATATACACCCACTTATGCGGCGTATACCTGCGAGCAAGCGGATGGGGCGGATACGTTGGTGATTACCTATGGCAGAGAGTATGGAGAGGTATTGTCCGCAGCAACGATGATGATGCAGAAGGGACAACCTGTATCCGTTTTGAAGCTTAACCGTATTTTCCCTGTGGAGCAAGCGGTGGTCGACATTGCCAAGCTGTACAGCAGAGTGATATTCGTGGAAGAAGGCGCTAAACGTGGTGGCCTTGGCGAATATCTGGCTTCCTGTTTAATGGAAAACGGCTTTAAGGGTGCGTACGTTGTTCGTGCGATTGAAGGATTTATTCCGCCCTGCACGTTGGAGGAAGGTCTCAAACGGTACGGACTGGATGCTGACAGTATCTTAGCACTGTTGGCACAAGAGGATATGCCATGAGCGGAGAAATGATGCGCTTAGATGCTCTTTTAGTGATGAAAGGGTTTGTGAGTGGCAGAGAAAAAGCGAAGAAACTGATAGAAAACGGCGCTGTTACCGTCGCAGGAAAAGCGGTAACTAAAGCATCCGTCAAGGTACCCTGTGACAGCGATATTATATGCGACACCTCCTCTGTTCGCTTTGTGGGAAGGGGCGGTTTTAAGCTTGAAAAAGCCCTGCAAATCAGCGGTGTAAATGTAGAGGGAAAGGTTGCAATGGATGTCGGTGCGTCTACGGGTGGATTTACCGACTGTTTGTTGCAGGTAGGCGCTAAACGGGTATATGCCATTGACGTCGGAACAGAACAATTGCACCCTGTCTTACGTGATGACTCACGTGTAGTGGTGCTGGAAGGTACGGACGTGCGTTCTCCCATATTGCAAGGAAGCATTCCGGCTGTAAGCATAGATGTGTGTGCGATAGACGTGTCTTTTATTTCTTTGACACTTGTTTTACCTGCGGTGCTGCCGTTTTTGAAGGATGGTGCCACGGTGCTGTGCTTGATAAAACCGCAATTTGAAGCGGGGAAGAGTGCCATTGGTAAAAAAGGCGTTGTACGGGATGCAAAGATACATCGTCGTGTGTTGGAAGACCTTTGCGTGTTTTTTAGTGATAATATGCTGTCGGTACAGGCGCTTGATTTTTCACCCATTACCGGCGGAGAAGGAAATATTGAATTTTTAGCTGCGTTGACGTATAGTAGCATGCAAACGCCTACGCCGTTGCCGGTTTCGGTAAAAGACGTGGTAGACGCAGCACATAAAATGCTGAAAAGGTAGTGAGACAGCAATGAACATACTGGTTGTATCAAACGTACATACTTCCGCACGTCACGAAGACGTTGCACAGATTTGTGAGATGCTGAAAACCTACGGTGCGACACTAACCACCGCAACGTTTTCTCCCGGAGAACAGCTGCCGCAGCATCGTGCCGATATCATTATCACCATTGGCGGAGACGGCACCATTATGCACGTTGCCAAGCAAGTGGCCGCCACAAAAACGCCTGTTTTAGGTGTAAACAGCGGCAAACTCGGATTCCTGGCGGGTATGGAGATGGATGAAATCCACCTTCTGCAGCACTTGTTTGTCGGTGCCTACCAGATTGAAGAAAGAATGCTGTTGGATGTAGCTGTGGAAGGGTGTAAAGGTACGCACCTTGCCATGAATGAAGCGGTGGTTTCCCGCGGTGCATTATCCCGCTTGGTGGATTTGACGGTTGTCAGTGATGATAACGACACGATGCATTATCGTGCTGACGGCATTTTGGTAGCAACACCTACCGGCTCTACGGCATATTCTCTGTCGGCAGGCGGTCCTGTGGTGGATCCGCGTGTAGCGTGCTTATTGCTGACACCGATTTGTCCGCATTCGCTGTATGCACGTTCGTATGTATTTAAGGATGATACGGTTTTGCGTGTGCAGACCGCACAGGCACGGGGAGAAACCTTCTTGACGGTAGATGGAGAAGCGGAAGTGCAAATTCCGGAGGGCGGAACGGTGACTATGCAAAAATCATCGCTTACCGCACGGCTGGTGAGGTTAAAAACACAGTCTTTTCAAGATATTCTGCAAGAAAAATTGATTAGCAGGGATGGTGGCATAAAATGAAACTGAAACGACAGGCAAAAATCCTGGAAATTATTCAACGGCAACCTGTGGATACGCAGGAAGAATTGCAAAAGGTGCTGAAAGAGGACGGTTTCCACGTAACACAAGCAACCGTTTCCCGTGACATCAAAGAAATGCGCCTTGTAAAGGTGCTGGATACAGACGGCAGATATCGCTATTCTGTTGAACGTAAGGAAGGTATGCAGATTTCCTCGAAGTTTCATTCCTTATTTGCGGATACGGTGGTTTCGGTCAGCTATGCGGCAAATATCGTGGTTGTAAAATGCTTGAACGGTATGGCAGGTGCTGTGTGTGCGGCGATGGATTCGCTGCATTGGGAGGGGCTTATCGGTACTTTGGCAGGTGATGATACCTTTATCGGTATTGCGGCAAGTGAACAGCGTGCTGCAGACCTGACGGAAGAACTGCGTAAATTGATGCGGCAGTAATTCTAAAAAAGTGAAAGGCGGTGACGGAATTGCTGGAAAGCTTACATGTTGAAAATATAGCGGTGATTGAGCACGCAGATGTGGATTTTCACGATGCACTCAATGTGTTGACCGGTGAGACCGGCGCCGGTAAATCGATATTGATTGATGCCATTAACGCAGTGCTCGGTGAACGGGTACGGCGTGATTTGGTACGCACGGGATGCGACGAGGCGTGCGTATACGCCACCTTTTCTGCGGTATCTCCCCGTGTTCGTGAGTATTTGGTCACGGCAGGGTATCCGATGGAAGAGGATACATTACTGATTGCCCGTACCATTCGTGCGGATGGCAGAAGCAGCTGCCGTATTGGCGGCCGTCCTGCGACGGTAGGCGTGCTGCGTGAGGTTGGCAGGATGCTTGTCAATATTCACGGACAGCACGAAAATCAATCGTTGCTTGACCCTGCGTTGCATTTGCATTATCTCGAGAAGCTGGGTGATTTTTCGGCGGTACGTTCTGCATATACTGCAGCATATGAACAGTATTGTGATATTAGCCGTGCACTTAAAAAGGTGAAAACAGCACAAGCAGAGGCACAGGAGAGAGAAGATATGCTTCGCTTCCGTGTGGGTGAATTGGAAGCCGCCGCTTTGGTACCGGGTGAAGAAAAGGAACTGGAAACCAAACGTGATTTTTATCGGCATAGTGCGAAAATTGCCGGTCTGCTACGCAAAACCGACGGTTTGCTGTCGGGTGAGGAGGATGGCGGTGCTGTTGGTGCCGTTACCGAAGCCGCAGATGCATTACGTCATGCGGCGGCGTTGGTAGAGAGCTTATCTCCTTTGTCCGAACGGTTGCAAAGTGCGATGTATGATTTGGAGGCACTTGCTGCCGAAATCGGTCATTTTGCCGCAGATATGCATTTTGACGAAGCAGATAGAGAAGCTACCGAAAACCGTTTGGATTTGCTGCATCGTTTATCTAAGAAATACGGCACGGATACCGTGGGTATGTTGGAAATCCTGGAGAATGACAAAGCAGAGCTGCAGACGATAGAAACAGCAGATGAACGCATCACTGCTTTACAGACGGAATTGGCAATGGCACGTGAAAAAACCTTGGCGGCAGCAGAAAAGCTGACAGCGGCACGGAAAGCTACGGCTAAGGAGTTCGAAAAACGTGTTTCTGAAGAGTTGACCTTCCTGGATATGCCGTTTGTGCAGCTGGAGGTTTCGGTTGCTTCAGTACCTCTCACGGCGATTGGTGGCGATAAGGTCGAGTTTATGCTGTCGGTAAACCCCGGCGAGCCGGCGAAACCGTTGGCGAATATTGCATCAGGCGGTGAGCTTTCCCGTATGATGCTTGCGATAAAGGCGGTTATGGCAAAGGCGGATGACATTGACACATTGATTTTTGATGAAATTGACACGGGTATTAGCGGACACGCCGCTGTGAAGGTGGGCATAAAGCTGCGTGAAACAGCGGCTTTTCGTCAGATTTTGTGTGTGACACATCTGGCACAGATTGCGGCAAGAGCGCATCATCATTTGCTGATTCGCAAGGATGTGCGGGGAGGCAGAACCTGTACAGAGGTGTTGCCGTTGTCTGCACAAGACAGCGAGCGGGAGCTGGCACGTATTATCGGTGGTGTTGTCACCGAGACAAATTTACAAGCCGCAAAAGAAATGCGTGCGGAAGGACAGAAATAAGGAGGCGTTTTCCTTGGTAGAAAAAGCATATACCGAAAATGCAGAATTGCTGTACGAGGCCATTTTACATCTTCAGACGGTGGAAGAATGCGAATTGTTCTTCAGTGATCTTTGTACCGAAAAGGAAATCGGTGCAATGGTACAGCGCTTGTCTGTTGCAAAAATGTTGGAGGAAGGCCATAATTACGTGCAAATTGTTGATGCGACAGGTGCTTCTACCGCAACGGTGAGTCGAGTGAAACGATCTTCTAAAAACTACCGTATTGTGCTGCAGCGTATGAAAGGTGAGGACGCATAAATGGCAGGATATGGCACTTTTTCTGCGTTTTATGACGCACTGACCGAGAACGTGGATTATGCGGGCTGGGCGTCTTATTTGCTCGATTTGTTCCAAAAACACGGCAAAAAGCCGCAGTTGTTGCTTGATTTGGCGTGCGGCACGGGTGCATTGTCCGCAGAATTGGTAAACCGAGGAGTAGATATTATCGGTGTAGACGGCTCTGCGGATATGCTGGGAGAAGCGGGCGAAAAAGCTGCAGCTTTTGGCGAACGTTGGATGCTTCTTTGCCAAGATATGCGTGAACTGGATTTATTCGGTACGGTGGACGGTGCGGTGTGTATGCTGGATTCCGTGAACCACCTGATAAAAACCGCAGATGTGCGTGAGGTGTTCAGACGCTTGGGGCTGTTTATCGAAAAGGACGGCTTGTTTATATTCGATGTGAACACACCGTATAAGCACGAGACGGTGTTGGGGGATACGGCGTTTACGTATGAAGAGGACGGCTTCTTTTGTGCTTGGCAGAATCATTATTTGCCACGTACGAAAGAGGTGGATATAGAGCTCAACTTTTTTGTGGAGGAAGAGAACGGATATACACGGTATACCGAATATATTCGTGAACGTGCTTATACAGAGAAAACGTTACGTCGTTTGTTGGACGAGACGGGCTTTGAGGTGTTAGCGGTGTACGGTGAACGTACAACCAAGGCGCCGGAAGCTGACGAACAGCGTATGGTGTTTGTCGCAAGAAATACTGCAAAAGAACAGAGGAATGGATGAATGGCAAAGGTACTTCGTTGTTTAACACAGGATGCCACTGTAATGGCAATGGTAATAGATGCAAGCGACATTGTTGCACAGGCGGAACAGCTGCACAAAACGTCTGCGGTAACCACAGCAGCACTTGGCAGACTGCTTACGGCGGCTTCTATGATGGGTATTATGCTCAAGGGTAAAGAGGATACCGTGACATTAAAAATCAGCGGTGACGGCCCTGCAGGTATGCTTATGGCGGTGTCTGACAGTGAAGGGTTTGTACGTGGTTACGTACAAAATCCGGTGGTGGAAATACCGCTTAAACCGAATGGTAAGCTGGATGTCAGCGGTGCTATCGGCGGCGACGGTATGCTGTATGTGATTCGTGACAGCGGTATGGGTGAGCCGTACGTTGGTTGTGTACCGTTGGTGACGGGTGAGATTGCGGAGGATATTACCACCTATTATGCAACAAGTGAGCAGACACCGACCGTCTGTGCATTGGGCGTGTTGGTGAATCCCGACCTTACTGTGAAGGTGGCAGGCGGTTTGTTGTTACAGCTGCTGCCGTTCTGTCCCGATAATATTATAGATAAAGTGGAAGAGAATATCGGTAAGCTTGGCCCTATGACCGAAATGCTGGCGGCAGGTATGACTCCGATGGAAGTCGTGGAAAAAGCACTTGACGGAATGCCGTTTGATGTGCTGGATACCTATGACCCTGCGTATCGCTGTACCTGTAGCCGTGAACGTGTGGAAAAAGCATTGCTGTCAATGGGTGCGGATGAATTGCGTTCCTTGCCGGATGAAAACGGGGAAGTGGTGGCAGATTGCTCGTTTTGTGATAAATTGTACCGCTTTTCACGTGAAGACATTGAAGAATTGATAAGAAAAAGAAAGCAGGAATAATGTTCCTGCTTTTCTTATATATTTATTTTGAAAAATATATAAAAAATGCTTGACAAATTGAGATAGGTGTAGTATTATAACTTGCGTCGCCCGAAAGCGACAACCTTGTGGAGACCGTATGGGAGCATAGCTCAGCTGGGAGAGCACCTGCCTTACAAGCAGGGGGTCACAGGTTCGAGCCCTGTTGTTCCCACCAAAACGGCCCGGTAGTTCAGCTGGTTAGAACGCTAGCCTGTCACGCTAGAGGTCGACGGTTCGAGCCCGTTCCGGGTCGCCACATTTGCCTCTGTAGCTCAGTTGGTAGAGCAGGGGACTGAAAATCCCCGTGTCATTGGTTCGATTCCGATCGGAGGCACCATTTTTGCGGCTTTAGCTCATCTGGTAGAGCGCCACCTTGCCAAGGTGGAGGTAGCGAGTTCGAGCCTCGTAAGCCGCTCCAAATCGGAAAAGGTGCTTGAAAAAGCACCTTTTCTGTATACGGCGACATGGCCAAGTGGTAAGGCAAGGGTCTGCAAAATCCTGATTCCCCGGTTCAAATCCGGGTGTCGCCTCCAAAATGAAAAAACGTCCATTTTTTTGGGCGTTTTTTCATTTTTAAGCCGTTTTTTATTCAAAAACGGCCTTTTTTTATGCCAAATAGGTGGGTTTGGCTAAAAAACACCTTTCAAACATAAAAATACACAAGTTTGAGC
>JAZNXY010000022.1:0-12248 GCA_045594105.1 Acutalibacteraceae bacterium
ATGGAGTCGGTGCGGTCACTGATATCGATATTGTAGCGACATTTTGTGCCGTCCCGGTTATCACGAGGTTCGATATTAAATACTTCGCCCCATACAACATATGTACTGCCGTCTGCCTCCAACGTTTTCATCGGCACGGGACGGTCCTTGATGGGCGTACCGAACAGCATCGCCGCTGTTTCAAGATAAATCGGTAAACCGTCCGCAGGCGGCACGGTGTTATCACGGGGCTTGAGCGGCTTCGGTGTTTCCCCCTGTTCTACGGGCTTTGCCGCTACAGCCGCCCTTGTCTGTGCTGCTGCCGCCTCCTGCTGCAAACGACGTGTTTCTTCCTCGGCCTTTTGCATCAGTGCTATATACCGTTCATCCGTTTCACTGATCGTATCGTCTCCCTCAATGTTGACGGTGACGTGTACCCCAAACAGGTCATTCACCACCTCCGCCAACTGTTTTGCGGTGTTGGTGGCACGCAGCAAGCTGTTGCCGCCATGTGCCAACGTAACGGTCATCACATTATCCGCAATACTGCAGGTGGCATCGTCAAACGTACCGTTGACCGCCGCACTTTGACGGCGCAGATATGCAACACACAGCGGAAAAGCCGTTTCACCAAACAAAGAGGCAGGAAAATGCGGGTGTATCGTCGCAGAATGCAGTAACAATACACCTGTCAGCTTCTTTTCCATTTCTTGTAAAATACCCGCATCCGTCAGTTCCTCTAAAGCGAGGTCCATACGCAGTGTGCGTGCACGGATATCCAATTGTAAATTATACACAGCACCATCTGCGAGAGGATGGTTGTGCTCTATATATTCTCCGAAAACCATTCGGAAGGGTTGTCCATTCATACTGATTCCTCTTTATAAACTTTCAATTTCTTTCATCAATTCTTCTACAGCAACACTTTCATCTACGGTGCGGATAACCTGTCCCTTCTTGAAAATAGCGACCTTACCGTTGCCGCCAGCCAAACCGATATCCGCTTCTCTTGCTTCTCCGGGACCGTTCACAATACACCCCATTACCGCAACGGTAATCGGTTTTTTCACGTTACGCAGACGCTGCTCCACCGCATTGGCAATGCCGATAAGGTCAATTGCCGTTCTGCCGCAGGTGGGACAGGACACAAAGCGAACGGTATCTTCTTTGAGTCCTAACGCAGCAAGCAGATCGTGACCCGCTGTAATTTCGGCAAGCGGGTCTGCCGTCAGGGATACACGAATGGTATCACCGATACCCTCCGCCAACAAGCCGCCGATGCCGGCCGCGGATTTTAACAGGCCTAACCGCTCGGTACCTGCTTCGGTCACGCCCAAATGCAACGGATACGCACAAGCAGCAGCGGTCAAACGGCACGCTTCCATCATAGTGGAAACAGAGGAGGATTTTATAGAGATGACAATATCCTCAAAATCATATTTTTCCAGCAATTTCGCATGATACAGTGCACTATCCCTTAACGCTTGTGCTGTGGGATGCCCGTGCTTTGCGAGAATCTCTTTTTCAAGGGAACCGGCATTGACACCGATACGAATCGGGATATGCTTTTGACGACAGCGATCTGCTACCGCCTTGACCCGCTCTTCCCCGCCGATATTGCCGGGATTGATACGGATTTTATCCACACCCGCCGCAGCGGATTCCAACGCCAGCTGATAGTCAAAATGAATATCCGCAACGATCGGTACCGCAACCGCCTCTTTCAACGCGGCAATCAGACGCACCGCTTCCATATTCGGCACGGCGGCACGAATCACCTGACAGCCCGCCGCTTCAAACGCCTTCGCCTGTGCTACGCTGCCTGCAATATCTGCCGCAGGCACATTAAGCATCGACTGCACACTGACGGGATGGCCTCCGCCTATCGGCAGGTTGCCCGCATAAACGGTTTTGGATATTCTGCGTTGCATACATTCATCATCCTATCATTTTGCGAATGTCGCTGAAGGTTACAAGTGCCATCAGCGCAAACAGAAGGATCAGCCCGATAAAATGAACCACACCTTCAAACTTTGCAGGTACCTTTTTACGGGTTACCCCTTCAATAATCAAGAACAGCAATCTGCCGCCATCCAATGCGGGTAACGGCAAAAGATTGAATACACCGACGTTTACGGTAATAAGCGCAATCATCATAAACAACGATTGTAATCCTTCCAGGGTGATCGCCTGCGATACCGCTTCCCCGATATAATCCACCGTGCCCACAGGACCCGACAAATCATTCAGTCCATATCGTCCTGTCAGCAAATCTCCGAGCGAACGCCACACCGTCACCGCCAAGGAATACTCCATTTTAACGGCTTGCTTCACCGTAGACCATACGGTACGTTTGATGCCGAGTACCTTAAAATCATATTTCAGGTACCGCATACCACTCTCTTCATCGGTTGCCAATGTAAAGGTGACTCCCTGCAGCTGAGCTTTTTCACCGTTCCGACGTACCAATATATCAAACACGCCGTCTTCGTCGCTCTGCATCACAAGGGACAAATCCATATCGGTAGCAATGCGGGTACCGTCCACCTTCAGAATGGTATCCCCTGCTCTGAGCCCCGTTTGGTACGCAGGAGAGGTTTCGGGCAGCTCTGCAATGGTCACGCTGTTGAAATACGCATTACCGTCAGCGGCTTTTGTCTCCATACCACCAAATGCTATCAACAAAATCAGCAGACCGAGCAGCAGGTTCATCGCCGCACCCGCAACCACAATGCAGATACGTTGCCACACCGGTTTTTCTGCCAGAGAGCCGTTGTCAGACGGCTGTACATCCCGATTGGCATTGCCGCCCATTGCTGCAGGTGTCGGTGCTTCTTCATCCTCACCTTCCATAGCGCAAAAGCCGCCAAGCGGCAACAAACGAAGCGAGTAAAGCGTCTCTCCTTTACCCCAGCTTGCCAACTTCGGTCCCATACCGATTGCGAACTCGTTCACACGCACCTTCATTCGTTTTGCCACAATGAAGTGCCCAAACTCGTGCACCAATATGATCACACCGAATATCAGCAAAGCAATGACGATTCTCAATGCTGATGCCAAAAATGTCATACTGTACTTACCTCGCAAAGTGCCGGCGGATATCCATATCCGTCGCTAAAATATCCTGCACCGTCTGTGGTGCCGGTAAATCCAACTCCAAAACCTTTGCAACCCGTCTTGTAATATCCAGGAAGGAAAGCTCTCCCTTGAGAAATGCTGCTACCGCCACTTCGTTGGCGGCATTGACAGCCGCAGGATATGCACCGCTGCGACGAATCGCTTCACGGCACACCTGCATCGCAGGAAAGTTCTCGTCATCGGGTTTGTAAAAGGTCAAGGTTGCCCAATCCTCTAAGTTAAGCCGTTTCACAGGAGAAGGCAGGCGTGCGGGATAGGTCAGTGCATACTGAATCGGCACACGCATATCCGGCACACCAAGCTCTGCAATCACCGCACGGTCATTATATTCAATCAGCGAGTGAATAATACTCTCTCTGTGTACCACCACGTCGATTCTATCTTCCGGCAGGTCAAACAGCCAACTCGCTTCAATAATCTCAAGACCCTTATTCATCATCGTAGCAGAGTCGATGGTAATTTTTGCGCCCATATCCCAGTTAGGATGCTTCAGTGCGTCTGCAGGGGTGATGTTTTCCAGCTCTTTTTGGGTTTTCCCGAAAAACGGACCACCTGATGCCGTTAAAATAATGCGATCTAACGCACTGTTTGCGGGAGCACCCTGCAAGCACTGAAAAATAGCGGAATGCTCGCTGTCCACAGGCAGCAGACGCACACCCTTGCGAGAAAGTGCCTCATACACGAAGGCACCGCCCGCTACCAACGTTTCTTTGTTGGCAAGTGCCACATCATGCCCTGCATCAATGGCGGCAAGGGTTGGTAACAAGCCGACCATACCCACCACAGCATTCAGTACCATATCCGCTTCCGGTAAGGATGCCAGCTCGCACAAGCCGTCCATACCTGCCAACACGGTGATATCCGTATCTGCGATACGTACCTTCAGGTCTGCAGCCGCCTTTTCATCATATACCGCCGCATATTTCGGGCGGAACTGACGCAGCTGTGTTTCAAAAGCATCGATACGGCTGCCGACCGCCATACCGAGTAAACGGTATCCTGCTATTTCAGCAACGTCCAATGCCTGTGTACCTATAGAACCGGTAGAACCCAATAACACTAAGTTTTTCATCGTTACACACCCTGTAAAATGGTCATTACCTGCAGTGCCGCATAAAACAGCGGTGCTACAAACAACAGTGAATCAAAACGGTCCATCATACCACCGTGTCCGGGCATAATATTGCCGTAGTCCTTAGCGCCAACCTGACGTTTGACCACCGAGGCAAATAAATCACCCATAACCGACAGCGGAGAAAGCACAAAAGCGAGTGCGGCTATCCGCCAATATGAAACCGTCACTTCAGTCGGCAAGAACGCCGCATCCCACAGCCAAGCAATCAGCAGTGCACAAGCGACGCCACAAATCCAGCCGCCGAAAAATCCTTCCACCGTCTTTTTGGGACTGATGGCAGGGCACAATTTATGTTTTCCAAAGAAACTGCCCACAAAATATGCACCCGTATCACTGCCCCACGCAATCAGCAGTACCATCAGCATATATAAAAGGCCGAAATCGTCTACCTTACGACAGTACACGGTGCAGGAAATACCCAACGATAAAATCAGAGTCATAAAAAATGCCACGGCAGTATCCCGCACCTGCAACGTATCGTGCCGATACAGCTGGTATCCAATCAGTGCCATACCGTACACAGCAAAGGTCAGGTAAAACACCGGAATGCTTTGAAACCAACCCGCAAACGGCATCGCCGCAGCAAATGCAAGCGACAGTGCCGTCAATGGACGGTCTTTGGTAATGCCCAGTGCCGAAAACATTTCCCAAACAGCCAATATGCATACAAGGGCAAAGCCGCAGTACGCTATAAACGGCGGCAACAGCAATATGCCAATCAACAAAGCACCTGCTATCACGCCGGTAATAATCCTGGTTTTCATACGGTCAGACTCCTCCAAAGCGACGATTACGACGTGCGAACTCCTCAAAAGCCGCATCTAAATCCGCCGCCTTAAAATCAGGCCACAGAATATCATCCATAAAGACAAACTCTGCATAGGCCGATTGCCATACAAGAAAATTGGACAGACGGTACTCTCCGCTCGGACGTACAATCAGGTCAACCGGCGGTGCGTCGGCGGTAAACAATGCCTGTTGCAATGCTTCTTCATTGATGTCTGCAGGCGTCATCTCCCCTGCCGCAACCTTTTCGGCCAACTGCCGTGCAGCAAATACGATTTCCTGCTGTCCGCCGTAATTGAGAGCGATTTGCAGTACCATACCCGTTTTATTGGCTGTAGAGTTTTCGGCCTCCTCCATTAAAGCACGAATGTCCTCTGCAAGCGGTGTACGGTCACCAATAAACCGTGTACGGATATTTTCCGCCTCAAAATCGGCAAGCGATTCTTTAAGATACTGACGAAGCAGGTCCATAATGGCATTTACCTCTTCCTGCGGCCGTTTCCAGTTTTCAGTGGAAAACGCATACACAGTGAGGTATTTCACACCGCGTTTTTCGCAGTATTTGGTGATATTCCGAAACACCTGTGCCCCGGTTACGTGTCCCGCCTGTCTCGGCAGGCCACGCTTTTTCGCCCAACGACCGTTGCCGTCCATAATGATACCGACGTGACAAGGTGCAGGCGCCAAAGCAGGTTCGCCCTTCTGTTTTCTCTTAAAAAGCATACCCAATTTCCTTTCAAAAAAGGTGCATTTGACAACAAAGCGGACAAAATGTCCGCTTTGTTGTTTGAATCGTCAGGTAAAGCAAATACCTTACAGTTCCATAATTTCCTTTTCTTTTTTCGCAGCAATGCCGTCAATCTCTTTACAGAACTTATCGGTCATATCCTGCATTTTCTTTTCACCGTTTTTCTGATCATCTTCGGTGATTTCAGCTTTCTTTTTCTTGTCCTTGAGTTTATCCATTGCATCACGGCGGATAGAACGGATAGCGACCTTACAATCCTCAGCAAGCTTATAAATGTTTTTACCGATTTCCTTACGGCGTTCCTCGGTAAGCGGCGGGAACTGCAAGCGGATAACCGAGCCGTCATTCTGCGGATTGATACCGATATCCGACATCAAAATGGCACGTTCAATGTCTTTCAGGGTGGATTTATCCCACGGCTGAATCATCAGCGTACGTGCATCGGGAACCGAAACCGCCGCCATCTGGTTAACAGGGGTGGGCGTGCCGTAATATTCGACGGTCACCTTATCAAGAATAGCAGGGTTTGCACGACCCGCACGGATAGCGGCATACTCATTAAGCAAGGAGTTGACGCTTTTATTCATCTTGTCTTCTGCAACTTTAAAAATCTCATTCATTTCGGATATCTCCTCTTTAGAAAATTATTGCACCAAGGTGCCGATCGGTTCACCGCTGACAGCACGCACGATGTTGTCAGGATCTTCCATGTTGAACACAAGCAACGGAATGTTGTTATCACGGCAGATAGAAGCTGCGGTAGAATCCATAACCTGCAAACCTCTGTTAAGTACTTCGGTAAAGGAAAGCGTATCAAAACGTTTGGCATCGGGATTTTTCTTCGGATCGGAATCGTAAACACCGTCCACCATGCTCGCTTTGAAGATGATATCGGCGTCAATTTCCGCAGCACGCAGTGCCGCCGCTGTATCGGTAGAGAAGAACGGGTTACCTGTGCCGCAGCCGAATATAACAATGCGTTTCTTTTCCAAATGACGCACCGCACGGTTACGAATATACGGTTCCGCAATCTGATTCATTGCAATAGCGGTCTGCACACGCACCGCACAGCCCTCCTGCTCCAGCGTATCCGCCAAAGCCAAGGCGTTAATGGTGGGGGCAGGCATACCCATATGGTCAGCACGGGTACGATCCATCTGACCACTCGAACGGCCACGCCAGAAGTTGCCGCCGCCGACGACAATAGCAATTTCCACGCCCATATCGGCACATTTTTTGACGTCCTTGCAAACCGTTTCCAAGGTTTTGAAGTTAAGACCGAAGCCGGCATCACCGGACAATGCCTCGCCGCTCAATTTCAGTAACACGCGTTTATATTTCATTCCCATTCACCTTTCCTTCAAGGACAAAATGCCCCTATTACTCTTATCATATAGTATACTATATATTGCAATTCCTGTAAAGCAAAAAAGGCAATTTCAGAAAACTTTTTTTGTTTGGAAAAACAAAAAGGACCGTGCCGAAAAATCAGCACGGTCATTGGGTGATTTATAATGTAACGGTTTTTCCTGCAGGCACGTAGCAGTCTTTGCCATTGGCACAAAACCACACGTCAATAGCGGAAGGGTTATACACTTTACAGCCGTCAACAGAAAAGGTCAGTGCGTGATATGCGGTAAGATAATCGTAAATCTGCATATTGGTAGCATACCACACATCCCCTCTTTTGGAAATCTGTTCTGCAAACCTCTCGATACGGTCCCAGTTTTTATCGTCATCAAATTCATAGGAATGACCCCATACATAAAACAGCCATCCATGTTGTCTGGGGGTAGGTGTTTCATTGACAAACTTGTCTGCCAGTTCAAACAACCTCTTATTTTTATGGTGGCAGGTGGAGGTAAGGGTGAGCCAATTGTCAGGCAAACGGAAATCCTCGGTAGAAATCACGGTACGGCAATATTTTATACCTGCCGCTTTCAGCAATTCAACCGTACGTGCCGTGTATGTGCCGTAAGGATATGCCATACCCTGAACGATCTCGCCCGACAGCTCTTCCAGTGCTCGACGGTCATCCAGTACCTCCAAAAGTGCCGTCGCATCCGGTAACTTCTCCAAAAACGGATGATGTACCGTATGGCAAGCAAGCTCCTGACCGGCAGGAAGGTACAGATCCTTCACCTGTTGTGCAGTCATGCGTCTGCCGCCGTTATCAAAACAGCCGCTGTTGACATTAAAAGTACCAAGCAGATTATGTTTTTTGAAAATCTCTACCAAGCGCACATCCTGCACCACACCGTCATCATAACTGAAAGTAAGGGCTTTCGCTTTACCCTCGGGAAAACGTACCACCTTCGTGGTCATTTCCATCACTCCTTTGTATCGGTCATCTTGTTCAGTATACCACTCCCTTGGTCAGTAAACAAGGGTTTTATAAAAAAAGGACGGTCTCTCGACCGTCCTTTCGGGGTTTTGCTTATTTGGACATTGCAGCAACTTCAGCAGCGAAGTCATCCTCACGCTTCTGAAGGCCTTCGCCTTTTTCAAAACGAACGAAGTCAACCAGCACCATTTCGCCGCCAACCTTTTTCGCTTCGGCAGCAATGTACTGCGCAACGTTCATGCTGCTGTCTTTTACGAATTCTTGATTCAGCAAGCAGTTTTCTTTGAAGAATTTACCCATACGGCCGTCAACCATCTTCTGAATGATGTTTTCGGGTTTATTGGCATTCTTCGGATCCGCAGCAATCTGTGCCACGGTGATTTCTCTTTCCTTCGCAACGTCCGCAGCGGGAACGGTTGCTTCGGAAAGATACGGAGCATTCAGAGCTGCAATCTGCATTGCAACGTCTTTACCGCAAGCTTTCAGCACATCGGTGCCGGAAGCAGCAGCATCCGCTTCGAATTTCACGAGAACGCCAATGCGGCCTTCACCGTGAACATACGCAACAACGTCGCCTTCATAGCGAACGAAACGGCGTACGGAGAGGTTTTCACCGATAACGAGAACTTTCTCCTGCAGCGCTTCGGCAACGGTTTTACCGTCGCCGTAGGGCATTTCGAGAAGAGCAGCTACGTCAGCAGGGTTATTTTCAGCAATAACAGCCGCTACGGTGTGTACAAATTCCTGGAACTTTTCGCTCTTTGCAGCGAAGTCGGTTTCTGCGTTTACTTCAACAACAACACCGACCTTTTTCGCGTCGTCAACAAATGCGTATACAGCGCCCTCAGCAGCAATGCGGCTGGCTTTTTTAGCAGCAGCAGCGAGGCCCTTTTCACGCAGGATGTCGATTGCTTTTTCCATATCACCGTCGGTTTCGGTGAGAGCTTTTTTACATTCCATCATGCCAACGCCGGTTTTTTCACGCAGCGTTTTTACATCATTTGCAGTAAATGCCATTTTGAGTCATCCTTTCCCAGTTGTATTAAACAAAATTACTCTTCAACAGGAGCTTCTTCGGCAGTTGCTTCTTCAGCAGCGGCAGTGGCTTCGCCCTGACGGCCTTCGATGATAGCATCAGCCATGGTAGCGGCAATCAGTTTTACGGCACGGATAGCGTCGTCGTTGCCGGGGATGACGTAATCAACGTCGTCGGGATCGCAGTTGGTGTCAACGATAGCGATAACCGGGATACCCAGCTTCTTCGCTTCGGCAACAGCAATCTTCTCTTTACGGGGATCCACAATGAACAGAGCGCCGGGGAGCTTGTTCATATCCTGGATACCGCCGAGGAACTTTTCGAGTTTAGCGATTTCGTTGTTGAGTTTGATAACTTCCTTCTTGGGCATCAGATCAAAGGTGCCGTTTTCAGCCATTTCTTTGAGCTGGTGCAGACGCGCAATGCGGCTGCGAATGGTGCGGAAGTTGGTGAGCATACCGCCAAGCCAACGGGCGTTGACGAAGTATGCACCGACACGTTCTGCTTCTTCACGAACAGAATCCTGTGCCTGCTTTTTGGTGCCTACGAACAGCACGGTCTGGCCGTTAGCGGACAGTTCACGAATGAACATATACGCTTCTTCAAGCTTGCGAACGGTTTTCTGCAAATCGATAATGTAGATACCGTTGCGCTCGGTGAAGATGTAGGGCGCCATTTTGGGGTTCCAGCGACGGGTCTGATGACCGAAATGTACGCCGGCTTCCAGCAATTGTTTCATGGATACGACTGACATAATGTTTTCCTCCTTGGTTTTTCCTCCGCGGCATTTTATGGTCACCGCCCGACACTTTCGGGTGCGGCACCGACCGTAAAACGTGTCTCCGCGTGCGTTATGCCGACATAGTATACCATACCTTTTTCAAAAAAGCAAGCATTTTTTTGCTTTTTTACAAGTTTGTTTTCGTTGTGACACAGGATGCTTTCCATATCGCTTTTTCAGAGACAAAGGACGGCTGTGACAGCAACAAAAGCCGCTATGCCAATCAGAATATCCTTGATTTTTTCCCTCGATATGCTATACTTGTAGGGAGAAACAAAAAACTAATGAGGTGTAGATATGCCGTCCGGAACACAACCAACTTTTGCAGCGGAAGATCCACGATATTTATCAGAGCAAATCATTACCTATATCGGAAACAAACGCACCTTATTGGACTTTATCGGAACAGCGGTAGATGTTGTCAGACAGGAACTGGGAAAGGAGCGTCTTGATGTCGTGGATTTGTTTTCCGGCTCCGGCGTGGTTTCTCGGTACTTAAAACAGTATGCCAAAACCCTGTATTCCAATGATCTGGAAGCGTATTGTCAAACCATCAACTCATGCTACCTTGCTAACAGACAGCAAATAGATATGGATACGTTGAGCCGCTTTTTTACGGAAATAAAGCGAAAATTAGACACCGAGCCCTTACAGGCAGGGTTTATCACAGAGCTGTACAGTCCGCAAAACGATAACAGCATCCAAAAAGGCGAACGCGTGTTTTATACCGCAAGAAATGCACGGTACATCGATACCGCTCGCTCGCTGATTGAAAACGTGCCTGATGCGTATAAAAGCTTTCTGTTAGGACCCCTGTTGTATGAGGCATCGGTACATAACAATACCAGCGGTGTTTTTAAAGGGTTTTATAAAAACTCCGCAACAGGCGTAGGACAGTTTGGCGGCAATGGCAGAAATGCACTGGCACGTATTATGGCAGACATAGAGTTAAAAATGCCTGTCTTCAGCCGTTTTTGCTGCGATGTACACGTGTTGCGGGAAGATGCCAATGCATTGGCTGAGCAATTGCCCCCTGTGGACCTGGTATATATGGATCCGCCGTACAACCAACACCCATACGGCTCAAATTACTTCATGTTAAACTTAATCAACGACTACAAACGGCCAAAGGAAATCAGTGTAGTTTCCGGCATCCCTACCGACTGGAACAAGTCACTATATAACAAGAAAAAGCACGCCAAAGAGTGCATGCAGCACCTTTGTAACAGCTTGAATGCCGGGTATTTACTGATTTCTTTCAGCGATGACGGATTTATTTCCTATGAAGAGATGATGGAAATGCTGACCGATATCGGTGAAGTACGTGTTTTGGACAAAGAATACAACACCTTCCGAGGTTGTCGCAATCTGACCAATCGCAGCATTCACGTAAAAGAGTTTCTATATTTGGTGAAGAAAAAGTAAAAGGGTGGTGTAAAATGGCAACATCAGAACAATTAAGAAAAATGCATGCCGATATGCAACTGAATCAAACATCAAAATCCGAAGACAAACAAATTGCTTCGGTAGTACGCAAGGTTTGCGAAGAAATCATAAAAGAGTTTAACATTAAAATAACGTGGGAGAAAGCAATCTCCTTGACGGATGTGGTACGCACTTTAAGAAAATCATATCCGTCTGTTGGTTTTGCTGATCCCGAAGTACAGAGATCCTTTATGTCCCCTGATGGAGGCATTGTTTATTTAGTTTCTACTTCCGGCGAAAAATACCCCATCTTAATCAGCGAAGTAAAAAACCAGGGAACCAACGATCTTCGCAAAGCAGCGGGATTAAGAAGGCAGGCCAAAGGCAATGCCATAGAACGTTTAGGTAAAAATGTTATCGGACTCAGAGCATATATGTTGAGTGAAAGCATTTTCCCTTTCGTTTGCTTTGGTGACGGTTGCGATTTCGAAAAAGGTTCGTCTATTTTAGACCGTGTTCTTACTATTTCGATGTTCGGCGAATTAAACGCAGACCATACTGCAAATGAAGGGCCTAACGGTTGTTTCAACAGAGGCAGTTATTATTTCCGATATGAGCATTGGACACAAAAAGAAATGTACGACATTTTACTGGATGTTGCTCGTAGAAGTGTTTACTACTATTTTTCAAAATACGGAGATACATATTTCCTTCCCTAACAGAAGGCACCTCGAAGAGCGAACACATCTTTTTATACGAACATGTAGAAAATCTCCTGTACTTCAATGATGAACGAAAAAATCCCCAACGTCAAAAGACGTCGGGGATTTTTTGGTGAACCATCGGAGGATTCGATGCAGTATCGGCTTTGCCGCT